>JAJRUC010000478.1 GCA_024278015.1 Chloroflexota bacterium | reverse complement strand
TGCGGGCGCGTGGAGGCGGGCATGGTATGCAAGGCCAGGCTAATCATGCGGGCCATATCCAGCACCGGCGCTTCCGCGCCGCCGTCAATGCCGCCCACCAGCAAAATCAAATCGGCGGCGCGTTGTTGCAAAACCGCCATACGCGCTTCAAACGATTGGCTGTCGTGTTCATCGTCCAGCGAAAACCGGCAAACCGGGTCGGTATAAATGGTGGCTGCGGCCTGACGGGCGGCGCGCAAGCTCACCGAATTCATCAACCCGACCAGGGCCACCTTCAGCGGGTTGGCGGCGCTAAGGGTAATGACCATAGCCTGTACGCCGTGGCCGGCGGGCAAGGGTGAAAGCAGCGGCTCGCTGTTTTGGTCCAGCAGGGAACGATTGGCCTGTTTTTGCAACAGGTCGATGGCGTTGATAATGCCGTGGGTGATGTCGTTGTGCGGGGGGGCCGCCGTGCTGAACGCCTGGGCTTGCGCCCTCAACCGATACACATCGTTTGCGCACTCAATCAAAACAGCGCGGGTGGTGGTTGAGCCGCAGTCAACCGCCAAAATGGTTTTGCCGTAGTTTGCCGTCATGGTGTGTGGTTTATCCCCCGCCGAGCGTTTGAATACTGTGCGCCAAAAATTGAATTCGGCTGACCAACAGGGCCATGCGGGCGCTGACCGTATTGGCGAACAATGCGCCCAACGTAATCAAAATGACCCAGCGGCCCATACCGGCCCAAAAATTGACGAAATTCTCTCGAAAGCCGCCCAAAACTCCCTGGGGGCGCCAGGCAAACGTGAAGTAAAACAAGGTGCCGATGGTGCCGATGATAACCACGATGTTGCTTAAAAATTCGTTATGCAGCCAAAAACTGGGCGCATCGGCGTACAGGGGGTTGGCCGGGCTGAGGTTAATGGCGGTTGTAGCGGCCACTTGCGGGTAGAGCGTGCCGAACAACGCCCCGCCAATGGCTACTGCCGCCCCAACGCCCACCAGAAAAGCCAGGGCTATCGACCCCAGCGCGCTGCCGGTCTTCGACTGGGTGGGGCTGATTTTAAATAACAGCAGAAAGCAGAGCAGGGCGGGCGGCAATTTTGCCAGCAGGCTGAAGGTGTTCACCTCGTTTTGCGGCAACAAAAAGTTGGGCACAATGACCGTATGCCAGGCCACCAGCACCGCATAGCCGACGCTCACGCCCACAAAAATATGTTCGGCCAGTTTAAACAGGGGGTTATCACCCAAAATATAACTCAGGACCATCAACGTTAAGGCAAAACTGATGAGCAATCCCACGTTGTCCATAATCAGTCGCTTTCCTGCATGTATTTGTTGATGAGGCCGGCAATGGTGCCGAACAGCATGAGAACCATAACCAGCAAATGCGCCACCGATTGGCTGTCGAGCATGGCGCCGGCCGGCCCCAGCGTCTTTTGCAGCCGGGCCGACTCAAGCGCGGCGGCTGCGTTGATGCCGGAAATCAGGCCGGTGTATTGCCCGGCTTCCCAGTATGGGCGCACAAACGGCTCGGCGGCGGCGCTGACCACGGCCAGCGTGGGCAGATGAGGCCGGCGGCCGTCCAGTTGTAATTGTTCTACCCACCACCGCGCCGTATCGGGGCCGGCGCCGATTTCCACCAGCAAATCGACATCGGCGATGGTGTTGATTGGCGGCCACGAGGCCGGTATTTCGCTTTGGGGGCCAACGGCCCGTTTCAGGGGCAGGCTGTAAACCAGGTTTCTTACGCCCACCGGCCCGCCGGGCAAGTAGCCCACGTTCAGCGCCCTGCCGCCGTAGTCTTCCAGACCGGTCGCTTGCTGCAAAATTCGATGCGCCATTGCCTGACCTTCCGGCTCCAGAGAGACAGCCACCACCCGCAAGCCCTGGCCTATCAGTTTTTTGACGACGGCCACGGCCAGCGGCGACATTTCGCCTTCAGTGGCGGGCGTATAATCAAAGGCTACCAGGGCCACGGCCTCCGGCGGCTGCGCTCCGATGACCACCTGAAGCTGGTTGCGAATGGCTTCCTGCTCTACCGGCGAAGGCTCCAGCCACGGGTAGGGGAATCCGCCCCGGTCGTAATGGACAAATAAAGGCAGGGCGATAGCGGCCATGAACAGCAAATTAAGAACGGCCCTGATAATTTTTTTAACCGGCGGCGAGCTTTCGGCCTCTTCTGCCTGGGCGGAAACGGGCGGGGCGGCCACGGCGTTGACAATGCCGAAAAATTCGCGGGCGGCTTCCACGCCTACTGCCGCCGACGCTTCGGCCCCCATGTTTTCCGGCGCGGCAAGCCACCCCGCCGGCGGCGAAACAATATTACCGCCCCCGGCCGTCAAAGACTGTTCCGGACCGGCGGTCTCTTCTGCCGGAAGGCCCGGTTCTTCCGGTTTCAAAATATCGGTCAGGTCAACCGCTTCCGCTTCCCCGGCAAACGGGGGTAGTTCGTCCCCCATGGAAGATGCCGGTTCTTCTTCGGCGGCGAAACGTTCCGGCAGGTCTTCGGTTACGTCTTCCAGCACGTCTTCCAGTGAAAAATCTTCCGGCTCTTCCAGCGAAAGCCCCTGCATCCAGTCCGGCACATCGCTTAACAAGCTCAAATCATCCATAGCCGATAATGTCTTTTTCGATTCGGGCGGCTCGGTCATCTCCAGCGTCGACGGTTCTTCCGCTTCAATCGGGGGCGGCAATGGAGTTTCTTCGGTCGGGGCATCCATCCAGTCCGGCACATCGCTGAAGGTCACTTCTTCCGCTTCAACTTCGGCGACAGGCTCTGTGTCCGCGCCCCCGGCCGGTTCGTCTTCCGGGGGCGGTTCAGCAGCGGCAACCGGTTCGCGTTCACCCGCCGCTTCATCTTCGGCCAGGGCCGTCATCCAGGCGAAGGCGTCCGCCTCCGGCAGGGACGTTTCTGCGGGCGCGGTCTCTCCGGCGGCGGGCGGCGGCTGTTCCGTTTCGACATCCTCAAATTCATCAAGCCAAACCGGCAATTCCACCGCATCTGAAACGGCAGAGACATCTTCCGGATTGTCTATCGGGCCTGCCTCGGCCTGCAACTCCTGCAACCAGTCCAGGCCGGCGGATTCAGGGGCTGCCGGTTCCGCTGCCTCAACAAACGCCGGTTGCTCCGATGCGGGCGGCGCGGTTATGTCGTCTCGCAGGGCGGCCAGCCAGTCCGGCGCGTCACCTTCAACGGGCGTCCGGTCTTCTACGGGGATGTGTACTGTTCCGGCCGGCGCATCGTCAAGCGGCTCTGCGCCGGTAGGGGTCAGGTCTTCTTCTTCATCGACATTCGGCATGCCCATCAGCCAGTCATGGGTTTGGGTTGAGTCGAAAATATCGGTGGG
>JAJRUC010000477.1 GCA_024278015.1 Chloroflexota bacterium | reverse complement strand
TGCAAATCCATGTTATTTGTAACTACTCCCCCCCCCTCGTGAGGGGGGAGAATGTAACACTTCCCCCCGTCAACGGGGGGATTGAGGGGGGGAAAAAATGGCAAAGCCGTTCTAATTGGTAACTTTATCTCTGATGCCTGAGTAGTTACTGTTATTTTATGACGCGGTTGAGTATAAATCAGCCAGCTGTGTATGCTGTTTGGTAAATCGATTATGTAATCACAGACAGGAACATCATGTACGAATATCGGGCGAACTTTCATCAGCACACCACCCGTTCCGACGGGGCGGAGACGCATCAAACGGTTATTCTGGCCGGGCTGGAAGCCGGGCTGGAGGTGATGGTCTTTACCGACCACAACACCCATGTGGCCGGGCAAGAGGGGTGGCATCAAAATTTACTGGTTTTGATGGGCATCGAAGTAAACGACACCAGCCAGGTACCGGAACACAGCCATTATCTGTGCCTGGGCGTAGACCGGGACCTGAATGAGTACGCGGCCCGGCCCCAACAGCTCATTAACGCCGTCAACGACATCGGCGGGGCGGGGTTTATTGCCCACCCGTTTGAGCGACCGGCCCCCCTGTTTAACGAGGGTGAAATTCCGTGGAAACATTGGGAAACAAGCGGCTACACCGGCCTGGAAATCTGGAACTACATGTCCGAGTTCAAATCATTTTTGGGCAGTAAACTGCAAGCCGTCCGGGCCGCCTGGTTCCCCGAATATTTCATCACCGGCCCCTTTCCGGAAACGCTGGCCCGGTGGGATAAACTGACGCAGGCCGGGCAGCGGGTGGCGGCCATCGGCGGGGCAGACGCGCACGGCCAAACCTACAGTATGGGGCCGCTCAGCCGCACCATCTTCCCCTACGCCTATCTCTTCGGCGCGGTACGCACCCACCTGCTGACCGAAGCGCCCCTTTCCCAAAATTTAACCGAAGCCAAAGGCCAGGTGCTTGATGCCCTGCGACGGGGACATTGCTTTGTGGCCTATGATTTGGCCGGAGACACCACCGGCTTTCGCTTTACCGCCGCCAACGCCGATGAACAGCCTGTCTTTGCCACAGCAGATGCCGGCCCCAAAGCCATGCAGGGCGATGAAATTTCATTGGGCCATTTGCAGATGATAGAACTGAACATTACCACGCCGCTGCGGGCCGAAATCAGGCTGCTGAAAGACGGGCAGGTTGCGGCCTCCGGGCGCGGGCAATCGCTGTCGTACATCGCTTCAGAACCGGGCGTGTACCGGGTAGAGTGTTATCGGGTGTTTAAAACACGCTGGCGGGGCTGGATTTTCAGCAATCCGATTTACGTCCGGGCCTGAAAAAATCAGACTCGCGCCGGTTTGCTCTTTAACCAACAATTCGTTAAAATTGTTCGTCATTTGCATGTTGGGAATTATAACCCCATTCAGCCCAAAAAACTTGCCGAAAGTTTTTAACATAGTGAAGGAGAAACTTATGTCCACAATTGAATTACACGCCGAAGCCCGCACCGTCTTCGGTAAAAAAGTTAAAGGCCTGCGCCAGGCAGGCATTGTGCCGGCGGAAATATATGGCAAAAAAACCAAAAATCACTCCATCCAAATTCCGGTTCGAGACCTGGAATACACCCTGAACGAAGCCGGGAACACCAACCTCATCTCTATTAAAATTGGAGACAAGAAAACAGGCATCCCCGTGCTGGCCCGTAATATCCAGTACTCCCCGGTTCGACAGCGGTTGCTGCACGTTGATTTTTACGCCGTTATCATGGACGAAACCGTCTCGGTGAACGTCCCCATTCGCATTATCGGCGAAACCGACCTCATCACCCAACAGAACGGCACGCTGATGACCGGCCTGAATGAACTGGAAATTGAAGCCCTGCCCGCCGATATTCCGGAGACCATTGAAATTGACATCAGCAACTTGACCGATTTCGGACAGTCGATTCACGTGTCTGACCTGCCGGCCGCCGACAATATCACCATCCATTCCAGCCCTGAATCCCTGCTCGCTTCCATCCAGCCGCCAAGAACCAGTGACGAAGAAGACCTGGTGGAAGAGGTGATAGAAGAAGAGGAAGACATGGAAGAATCAACGGAGGAAACAGAAGAATAGCAACGCTGTTATCCCAACCTCAAGTTAATCTACAGAGAGACTCGTCTTGAAACAAGATGAGTCTTTCTGTTATTTTTGCCGGGCCAGGTTCAAGACAAGCGCAATCGCGCCCGCCAAAACAATGGTCACCGCCAGCCCGCCCTCCGGCCCGAACAACCCGCCGGTTAGCCAATTTGGGCCGTTTTCCTGCAACACCAGCAAACTGCCGCCCGCCACCGGCGCGCCGCTGACCGCCATGCCGAATATGTTGCCCTGCGCCCAATTCCAGGCCGCATGCAGCCCAAATACCCCCCACACTGATTCTTCCTGCAAGGCGTACAAGGCTGTAAACAGGCCGAACAGAAACAGATTCAGCATAGCAATTATACTTAAATTCGGATTTAAACTGTGCAACCCGGCAAACATTATCGCCGAAAGCAGCGCGCCGGGCCACAGCCCATAGCGCGCGCCCAGCACCGGCAGCGCCCATCCCCGAAACAACAGTTCTTCTGCCGGGCCTTGCACCAGCCAGCCCAACAGCATTATCCCCACATTCAGCCAAACTTGCGGCTGCCCGCCGCGCCAGGCCGAAACAACTTGCCAACCGGCCGGCAACATCCCCCCGGCCACTACCGCGAACATCAAAAATCCCGCCGCAAAGCCGCGTCCAAACGCCGCCGCCCGCCGCCGCCCCGTTAAACCCAGCGTGCGGTACGGCCTTTTTTCCACAAAGCGCACCCACAACCACAGCAGCCCGTAAACGCCGGCAAAACTGGTTATCAAAAACAGCGTCTCTTCCCCCGCCGTTTGCGGATACGCCAATTGCAGCATACGCCGGGGGGCGGCCGGCAGCAAACCCTGCGTGGAGGGTAGATGTCGCATCAGGTTGGCCGCCAGGGCCAACACCCCCCCCAGCGAACTGACCACCGCGATGAGGAACGCCACCGGAACAACCAGCCAAAAAGGCGGATTCCGCCGGCCGCTTTTGGCCTGCTGAAACAAACTGTTCTCTATTGAAAATGTATCATTTGCCATCCGGCCTCTCCGTTTGCCGCAGTCAAGGGCGATACTCCCTATTTTACGCCATAAACTGCAAATCTCAAACCGGATTTACCGAACCGGACCGGTGAGTCACTTGCCCCAAACTCCGGTTTGAATTAAAATAGAAGCTATGATACCAAAACCAACCAGCCAAATAACCGAAACAGAAGCCAAATTCACCGTCGCCGACAAGGCTGTATTTAGAAAATTAAGCCTGCTGTCAAAAATTTCAGATTGTGAACTGCACAGCAAGCAGATAAAAATTGTCCGCGATTGCTACTACGATACCCCCCAACGACACATTTTGGCGGCCAACCTGGCCTTTCGATACCGCAAAACAGGCAAGCAGGCCGAAGTCTGCCTGAAGGGGCTGGGCGGCGTTCAGGACAACATCCACTATCGGACGGAATTGACCGCCGCCATGCCCGCCCGCTTCCGCCGCAAGGCATGGCAGGCCACGCCCGTGTACAAAAAGGCGCAGGAGATTATCGGCGCGGGCGCGCTGCGCAAACTCTTTTGCCTGAAGCAAATTCGCACCGTGTTCAAAATCAACTGTCAGGGTCAGGATGTGGCTATCCTGAGTCTGGACCGCGTTCAATTGGCAATTGAGGGGCGCAAGCAAACCTGGTTTGAGCTGGAAATTGAACAAACCGGGGCCGGTTCGCCCGCCGATGTGGCCCGTATGGCGGCCTGTTTTCAGGACGAGTGGCAATTATCGCCCCAACCGCTCTCAAAATTTGAGCGGGGCTTACGGCTTTTGGATGGCCTGACCCGGCCCGTCGAGCCTGCCTCCGTCGAGCCTGCCGCCGTCATCCCCGGCCCGCCCGCCCCGGCCCCCGCCGAACCATCGCCCGTCGAGCCTGCCGCCGTCATCCCCGGCCCGCCCGCCCCGGCCGCGCCGGACTTGCACCGGGACGACTCGATGGCGGTTGCCGCCCGAAAGATTTTGGGCTATCACTTTGAGCAGATGCGCTTTTTTGAGGCAACCGTCCATCTGGACAAGGATATAGAAGGTGTGCATCAGATGCGGGTGGCTACCCGAAAAATGCGGGCGGCCTTGCGCCTCTTTGGGCCGTATCTGAAGGCCCGGCACCGCCGTCAACTGCGCAACGGGCTGCGCCGCACCGCCCGCACCCTGGGCAAGATTCGGGATTTGGATGTTTTTTGGGAGAACGTTCAGCGCGCGTGCGCCGGCAGCCGGGCCACGTTGCGCCCGGAAGACCTGTCGCCGCTGTATAAAGCCTGGCGCGCCGAGCGGGAATCTCATCTGCCGGCCATGCTCAACTATCTGCACAGCAAAACTTACCGGCGCTTTAAACGTGATTTTCAGGCCATGCTCCACGATACCCCGGTAACCGGGGCGGCTGCGGCCCGCAAGCCCGTACCGCACCGGCTCAGGCACATCGTACCCGTTTTACTGTATCAACAACTGGCCCGCATCCACGCTTACGATGACCTGATTGCCGGCGGCAATATTTCGAGCCGGCAATTGCACAATTTACGGATTGAATTCAAGCAATTGCGCTATTCGCTGGATTTTTTTAGCCCGATTTTGAATGACCGGAACGTCCCCCTGCTGAAATTGTGCAAGCAAGTTCAAACTCATTTGGGCGATTTGAACGATGCCGTGGCAGCCATTGCCCACCTGAAAATATTTTTGCGGTGGGGAAGTTGGCAAAAACCGGCCCGCCCGCCGAAGTCATTCCCCGCCAAAATTGTTATCGCCCCCGGTGTGCAAGTCTGGCTTGATATGCAGCGCGTCCGCAAAGCCCGCTTGCAAACAACATTCCCCCACATCTGGAAACGCACGCAGTCTCTAAAATTCAGGCAAATGTTTGCCAATAACATCAAAACCCTGTAATTTCCCGGATTACGGTTTTAAACCTGAATATCGTTTTCAGGCAAGAAGCGCAACCCAAACGCCCGAAACCTCAAAGGAGAGAGACCTCTATGACCTCGCTGACACTGTTGATTATTTTGCTGGTATTGGCCCTGGTTTTCGATTTTTTAAACGGATTCCATGATAGCGCCAATATTGTAGCCACCATGATTTCCTCGCGGGCCATGACTCCGCGAGCGGCCTTAACCATTGTGGCCCTGGCCGAATTTGCCGGCCCGTTTTTGCTGGGCGTGGCCGTGGCAAAAACCATCGGCTCTGAAGTGGCCGCCCCGGAAAGCATCACCATCGCCGTGGTAATGGCCGCGCTGGTCAGCGCCAGTTTGTGGAACCTCATCACCTGGTATTTTGGTATCCCTTCCAGTTCATCGCACGCCCTTATCGGCGGAATTTTGGGGGCAGTCACCATCGGCTCCGGTTTTGAGGTAGTTCGTCTGGAGGGGATGTACAAAGTAGGGTTGGCGCTGTTCACCTCGCCCATCATCGGCTTTGCGATTGGCATGGTGATAATGCGCATCACGCTGTGGCTTTCGCAGGGGGCCACGCCCAAAGCGAATATCTTCTTCAAAAAAATCCAGATTCCCACGGCCATTGTCCTGGCCTTGAGCCACGGCGGCAACGATGCCCAAAAAACAATGGGTATGATGACGATGGGGCTGGTAATTTTGGGCTATCAGGATACGTTTCACGTGCCGGTCTGGGTCATTCTGCTCAGCGCTACGGCCATTGCGGCGGGCACAGCCACCGGCGGCTGGCGAATCATTCACACTCTGGGCGGCAAATTCTATCGCATCCGGCCCATCCACAGTTTTACCTCGCAGCTCACCTCCGGCATCGTGGTCCTGACCGCTTCATTGCTGGGCGGGCCGGTCAGCACCACCCAGGTGGTCAGTTCGGCCATTTTGGGGGTGGGCGCGGCAGAGCGGCGCAATCAGGTGCGCTGGGGAGTGATGAACGATATTCTGGTAGCCTGGCTGTTGACCGTACCGGCTTCGGGGCTGGTAGCCGCGCTCCTCTACTATCCCATCAAATTTATTGTGGGGGGGTAAAATCCGGCCTCATCGACTGGATGCCGGGTCAGTTTGCCAGCCGCCCCGGCTGAACATGCCCATAACGCGCCCAGGATTGACCGATTATCGCATATCGGTTATCATAAAACAGAGGTAATGTTGCTATAGAAAACACCAGGTTTATACATCAGGACTTACGCAGTTGCGGTAAATCACGGTGTTTTACCCCCTCCCCGCTTCGCGTCCCCC
>JAJRUC010000476.1 GCA_024278015.1 Chloroflexota bacterium | reverse complement strand
GATTGATTTCCCGGTCCAGAATAGAGCGGCCCTGAGTGACGCTTTCCTGGTAATTTTGTCGTTTGAACCAGTGTTTTATTTTTTTGCGCGCCCGGCTGGTTTTGATAAACCCCAGATTATCGTTGAGCCAGTCGCGGCTGGGGCCGCCCTTTTTGGCGGTGATGATTTCCACTTTATCGCCATTTTTCAGTTGATAATCCAGGCTGACCAGCGCGCCGTTTATTTTTGCTCCGCGACATTTGTTGCCCACTTCAGTATGAACGTAATAGGCAAAATCGATGGGCGTTGAGCCGAGGGGCAGCTCAAGGATTTCGCCTTTGGGAGTAAAGATGTAAACTTTTTCTTCAATAACATCGCTTTTGATGGCGTCCACAAATTCGCGGGCGGTATTGCCGTCGGCCTGAAGCATAATGGCTTGTCGCATGGCGGCAATTTTTTGGTTGAGGGCCAGGTTGCCGGCCTGACCCGCCTCTTTGTAGCGCCAGTGGGCGGCAATGCCCAGTTCGGCCTGATGGTGCATCTCTTCGGTTCTGATTTGAATTTCAAACTGGTGGCCTTCCCGGTCTATGACCGCCGTGTGCAACGACTGGTAGCCGTTGTCTTTGGGGGCGGCAATATAATCGTCAAACTCTCTGGGGATGGGCCGCCATTTGGTGTGGACTACGCCCAGGGCGGCGTAACACTCTCTTACTGATTTGACAATGACGCGCAAGGCCGTTACATCGTGAATTTGGTCAATATCTACTTCCTTGCGCTTCATTTTTATATAAATACTGTAAAGGTGTTTGGTGCGCCAGGTCAGTTTGGCCTCAATGTGCGCCTCGTCCAGAGCCGCTTCCAGTTCATCGGCAATGCGGGTGGCGAATGTTTCCAGACGATGCCGGTGCTGGTCCCGTTTGCGGGCAATGTCCCGGTAGGTATCCGGGTAAAGGTGTTTGAAGGAATGGTCTTCCAACTCTGATTTGATGCTGTAAATCCCCAGCCGATTGGCCAGGGGCACAAAGATTTCCATCGTTTCAGAGGCGATGCGTTTGCGTTTGTACGTCGGCAGCGACCCCAGCGTGCGAATATTGTGCAGCCTGTCGGCCAGTTTTATCAGCACCACCCGCACATCGTCGCCGATTGCCAGGAACATTTTGCGCAGGTTTTCGGTTTGCGCCGCTTCTTTGCGGCTTTTGCTGAACGAATCGTCTTTAAAGTCTGCCGCCTGCTTGAGCTTGGTTACACCGTCAACCAGTTTGCTGACAACCGGCCCAAATTCCTGCTCAATTTCCTTCAGGGAAATGTCTGTATCTTCCGGCACATCATGCAGCAGACCGGCCACAATCACTTCGCCGTCCAGCTTCAAATCAGAGAGCATTTGCGCCACGGTAATGCTGTGGTTGATATACGGCTCGCCGGAAGCCCGGGTTTGGGGGGCGTGGGCCGTAGCCGCCAACTGGTAAGCCCGTTTGACGTCGTTAATATCGGCAGCGGAAAGGTATGAGCTTAATTTCTCAAACCAGTCGTCCAGTTCCAATGGCGGTTTTTTATAAGTGGCTAACATAGGTTAAAATACCTGTAAGGGTAATTATTGATTTTTTGTATTGTAGCTTCGATTGGAATTTTAGCACAAACTCCGCGTTTTGTCATTCGGAAAAATTTGACTGTCCAAATAAATCTTTGGCGGGGAGACATCAATAGTTACATTTTTTTGTAAAATAGGGTATAGTTTTATATGATAACGTATGAACAAGTTTAAGCATGGAAGACCCGGAAAAAATTATGACGACCACAAACTCCCTGCCGAAGAATAAACCGGAAGCCGAACAAGGCCGGCCCCGGCCCGATGTGGCCGGCCGGTTATCCATTGAGGCCATGTTCGACGCCATGCCGGAGGCGTTGGTAGCCATTGATACGGCAGGTCTCATTCAACTCTGGAATCAACGCGCCCAGGAAATTTTCGGCTGGCCTGCCGACCAGGTTCTGGGCAGGCCGTGGCCGGAAGTAGCCATTCCGGAACAGTACCGGCAAGCCCACTGGCGCGGATTGCAAAATTTGCTTCAAAATCAGCCCTCGGTTGCGCCCCACCCCCCGTTGCAGTTAATTGCCGTGCGCCGCCTGGGCAACGAGTTTCCGATAGAGCTGACCTTTTCTTTGCTGCAAACTACAGATAACACGTCGCTGCTGGTAATGTTTGCCCGCGATATGACCGAGCGCAAAGAGGCCAGAGCGCGCGTTGAAGAATCGCTGGAACACCGCACCCGGCAGGTGCAGCTAACCACCGAAGTGGCCCAGGAAATTGCTGCCGCGCCGGCCGTCGATAAACTTTTTCAGCAAGTGGTGTATTTAATTCAGGCCCAGTTTGGCTATTATCACGTTCACGTTTACACTTTGGAAGGCGCAGATTTGGTGATGCAGGCCGGAACCGGCTCTGCCGGGAAAATCATGAAAGAAGCCGGCCACAAAATCCCCCTCAACGCCGAAAAAAGCCTGGTGGCCCGCGCCGCCCGCAGCGGCCGGCCGGTCCTGGCCTTCGATGTCCGGCGTATGCCGGATTGGCTGCCCAACCCGTTGTTGCCCAACACCCGCGCCGAGGTTTCCATCCCCATAAAATTAAAGCAAACAGTTTTGGGGGTGCTTGATGTGCAAAACGATGCCGCCGATAGTTTGGGCGTGGAAGACCAACTGCTGCTTATGAGTTTGTGCGGCCAGATTGCCCTGTTTTTGGCCGCCAAACAGGAAACCGCCCACCGGGAGGCCATCGAAGCGGAACGGGTGCGCCTGTTAGCCACGGCTGAACGGCGGGCAGGCCGGGAACGGGCCATCCGCAACATCATCGAAAAACTGCGCGCCGCCCCCACCGTTGACGCTGCCCTGCACATTGCCGCCAAAGAACTGGCCGACCACCTGACGGTGTCGCACGCCGTCATTGAAGTTGGAATTGAAACGGAGTAATCCTGTGCCTGTACCCCCGGCTGACCCTTTGCAATTTATCACCGATTTCAGCATGTGTTTGAACGCCACCGTGCCCATCGAAAAACGGCTGGACAAGGCTGTGCAGCAAATTCAGCAACACTGGGCGTGCTATCAGGTGTTGGTCTATCTTTATAATGAGCCGGCGCGCCAATTGGTTGTAACCGCCGGCAGCGGACAGACCGGGGCGGAAATGAAAACGCTGGGCTATATTGTTCCTTTGGATGCGTCTGCTCCGGTGGCCCGCGCCGCCCGCCGGCAAGAGATTATCCAAATTGATGACGTGCGTCAGGAACCCGATTGGCAGGCCGTTACCCTGCTGCCCGATACCCTGGCGGTGATGGCTGTGCCGATTATCTTGCCGGAAACGGGCCAACTGATTGGCGTGCTGGAACTCCATGCCAACCGGACAGCCGTCTGGAATCAGGATGACCGGCTGACCCTGCGCGCGCTGGCGGCGCAACTGGCCTTTGCTGTGCAAAACACGAATCTTTTGGCCCTCACCGAAGAAAAACTGGAGCAGGTTCAGGCCGGGCAAGAACAATACACCCGGCAGATATGGCAAAAAGAACGCCTGACCCGTCGGGGGAAGGGGGCGGCTCATTACAGCCCCGTCGGCGCGGCCTTGCTTGATGACCGCCTGGTGCAGCAGGCCCGCCGGCAAGCCCTGCGGCTGGCCGGCCCAACTGTGACGCCGCTTGACTTGCCGGAAGCGCCGCCCGCCTTGCTGGCGCCGGTAAAATTGCGGGGCGTAACCATTGGTAATGTGCAGTTGCACGGCTTTGCCCCGGCCCGAACCTGGACAGACGACGACCTGGCCGTGGTAGAAGCCGTGGCCGACGCCGTGGCTCAAACCGTCGAAACCCTGCGCTTGTTTGATGAAACGCAGGAACAGGCCACCAGAGAATATCTCATTGCCGAAATCAGCGGCAAGATGCGTCGCGCCCCGGACCTGGAAACACTTTTGCAAACTACCGTGCGGGAACTGGGCCGGGCGTTGGGCGCAAACAGCGGCCTGATTCGGTTGCAGGCGGCGCAAGATGATACGCCAACCTCATCCCCCCCTTCGCTGAACAAGGAGCGCGTATGAAAACCCGGGCCGGTTTATCGCCCCCACGATTGCTGAACATAGACTGGATTCTCAAAAGCGTCTCGGCCCTGAGCGATTTGACGGCCACTATCTTCGATGCCGCCGATTTGCTTCAGCAGGCTGCCCGGATGCTGGCCGCCAACTTCAATTTGGCTGCGGTAGAAATTTACACCCTTGATGAGGATAATGACCGGCTGGTGCAAATGGCCTGTTCTGCAAATACGCCGGCTGCGGCCCGAATAACCGCGCCTTTAAAGCGCACATCGGCGGCGGATGAGGAGCCGCCCTGGTTTGTTGAAGCGGTTCAAACCGCAAGCCCGCGCCTTGAAACCGGGCTGCCTCCAGCCGAATCAACCGTTGCCGCCCGCGCGGGCCTGGCGATGCCGCTGGTATTGATGGAGCGAGCCATTGGCCTGCTGCTGTTTTACGCCACCGAAGCGGACGCCTTTTCTGAAGATATGCTGCCGCCGGCAAACGCGCTGGCTATGCAACTGGTGGTTGCCGTTCAAAATACGCGCTTGCTTAAGGCCACCGAAGCCCAGACCCGACGATTGGGCGTGCTGACCGAAATGGGCGCGGTGTTGAGCGTAACCACCGAACTGGACGAGGCTTTTCAGACCGCCGCCCATTACATCAAACAGGTTTTGGCGGTTGAACATATTTGCCTGATTCGATTGGGGGAAACAGCCGCTGATTTGTTTGAAGTGATTGCCGCCACCGCCGGCCCGGAATTTCCGCTGCCGGTCGGCAAAAAAATGCCGTTGCCGGATACCACCATCGACGCGGCCATTCAAGGCAAAGAGGTTGTCGCCGTGGCCGCGCTGTCGGAATTGAAACAGTGGGACGCGCGGCGCCTGGCCGAATACGGGCTGGCTTCGGCAATGGTGGCTCCTTTGGTTACGGGGTGGCACGCGGTCGGCGCCATTGGCGTTTTTTGCAGCCACCCTCGCCGTTTTTCTGCCGATGAGCGTGATTTGATGATGCAAATCGCCTCGCTGATAGGGGCCACGCTGGAAAACCTGCGCCTGTTTGGGCAGGTACACGCCACCTTGACGCGCACGCAAGCCCTGCATCAGGTTACGCACTTGCTGATGTCTGCCGATGCCCGGACGTTTGATTTGCAGGATGTGGTTGAGGCCGCCCGGCAGGCTCTCTTCGCCGATACCTTCACCCTGATGCTGTTCGACGCAGTTAAAAAAGAAGTTACGCAAGTTTTGCGCGCCACCGAGTTGTCGCCGGAAGTTGCCGGCGCAGACCACTGGCCGTATCAACTGTTGTGGCAAGGATTGAAGGGCTACGTGCTGGAAAATTGTGTCCCGGTTTTGCTGCCCAAAATAACGCGGGAAAACGCCCGTCAGTCTGCCGAAGAACAGCAAGACCGGCAGGAACGGGGTATCGGCTCAATGATGCTGGCCCCGGTCTTTCATGGCGACCAGTTGATGGGCCTGTCCATTGTTGAAAATTTGCTCGATAACCCGGATTTTGTGGAAGAAGATATTAACCTGCTGATGAATATGGTCAGCCAGATCGCCCTCTCTATTGAAAACAGACGGCTCTTTGAGCAAATGCAGCGTCGCAGCACCCAGCTTGTTTTGGCCGCCGAAGTGGGTACCGTGGCGGCCACTACCCTCAATACGCGCCAGTTGCTGCAACGGGTGGTTGATATGACCAAAAGCCGGTTTGGGCTTTACCATGCCCATGTCTATTTAATAGATGAGAACGGCGACACCCTGATTCTGGCGGCGGGCGCGGGCGATATTGGCCGGCAGATGGTTGAACAACGGTGGCAAATTCCCATTTACAAACCAAACTCGCTGGTAGCCAGGGCGGTTCGTATTCGCAAGGGGGTTATCGTCAACAACGTGGCCGAGGAAGCAAACTGGTTTCAAAACCCGCTTTTACCCCTGACCCGGTCCGAAATGGCGGTGCCCATGATTATGAGCAACCGGGTGCTGGGGATTCTCGATGTCCAGTCGGAACAAGCCGGGTATTTTGCTGAAGACGATATTCACGTTCATACCACCCTGGCCGCTCAAATTGCCGTGGCTCTGGAACACGCCCGCCTTTACAAACAGGCCCAAACCCGCGTCCGTCGAGAGCAAATTTTGCGGGAAGTGACCGACCAGGTGTGGGCCGCTTCCGATGTGGATACCGTGATGCGCGTGGCCGTGCGAGAACTGAACCGCGTCTTCGGCCGCAGAGCGTTTTTGCGCCTGGATGATCTGGACGAGACTTCCGGCGGCAATTCAGCAAGCAATACTGAAGGGCATTAACCATGAGCAACCCCCACACACTTTCTCAGGCGCAAATACTGGCTCGAAGACGGCGGCAAATGCAGTTGGCCCGGCTGGTGGGGCAAGAAATTGCCGCCACCACCACCCTGGCAGAGTTGTACCAACAAGTAGTCACCCAGGTTAAAGAGCAATTTCACTACCATCACACCCAACTCTTTCGCTACGATGCCCAGGCCCAAAAGCTGACGCTGGCCGCCGCTTATGGCCTGGCTAACGAAGTAGACCTCTCCGCCGCCGAGACCGAAGCCTTTAATGCCGAATTGCTCCAGCGCGCCGTCCACACTCAGCAAACCATCCTGCTCTCAAATTTAAGCGTGTTAGACTGGCAGCCGCCCGCCCTGTTGGCAACGGTGCAAGGCGAGTTGATTATCCCCATCACCCTGGGCGAAAAATTGTGGGGCCTGCTGGATGTTTACAGCGATGTGCCCGGCTTGCTGGATACCGATGACCAACTTATCCTGGAAGGGTTGTGCGGCCAAATTGCCGT
>JAJRUC010000475.1 GCA_024278015.1 Chloroflexota bacterium | reverse complement strand
TTTCTGGATGTGACCCTGAAAATTGAAAACGGCGCACCTTGTCTGGCAAACCCGCACTTTACAATGGGGCTGACCGAAGCGCAATTCGGCGCGCTGAAAGACCTGGGTAAACGTGATTTTACCATCGGTATCAGGCCGGAAAATATTATGCTGGTTGGCCCAAAAGAGGCCACCTTGTCTACCCAATGCCTGGTTGCCGAACCGCAAGGCTCGCATCAGATTATTGCAGTGGAACTTGACGACAAAATCATAAAAATTGTGGCCCCGTCACAGCCCAAAGTTTACGCCGGCGACACCATTCACCTGCAATTTAAACCGGACGCTGTTTACTTTTTCGATAAAGAAACCGGGGCGAGAATTGGCGTTTAAAGGCCGTCGGCAATTGACCGCTGACCGCCGGATGGCATGGCAGTTGGTGGTTGGCGGTTATTGGTATTGAGGCCCCGCAATGACCCATTCGTTTACCCTTTCCCGGAAGTTAAAGCAAACAATCCAGGCGCATTTGCGCTTTTTGTACGGACGGGAAATCGCTGCAAAAACCAGCCCAACCCTTGAGCGCAAGCTGATTGATTTTCAGCAACACCATGCCCGCTTGCTTAACCCTGCCCCCTCGTCTCGCTTTACCGAAGCCGATGTCGTCTTGCTCACCTATGGCGACCAAATTCAGGCTGGAGACCGGCCGGCCCTGCCCGTCCTGGCTGGGTTTTTGAACCGCACCTTGCGGGGCGTTGTCAGCGCTATTCACATTTTGCCCTTTTTCCCCTATTCCTCCGACGATGGTTTTTCAATTATTGATTATGAACAGGTTGACCCGGCTCTGGGCAACTGGGCCGATTTCTCCTCTCTCCGCCCCAACTTCGGCCTGATGTTCGATGCTGTCATCAACCACATTTCAGCGCAGAGCGACTGGTTCAACCGATTTTTGCAAGGCGATGCCCGCTACGCCGATTATTTTATTGTGCAAGACCCCGCCACCGACCTCAGCAGCGTGACTCGTTCGCGCACGCACCCCCTGTTGACCCGTTTTGAAACAGCCGCCGGCCCCAAATACGTTTGGACTACCTTCAGCGCCGACCAGGTTGACCTGAATTACAAAAATCCGCAGGTATTGCTGGATATTATCGACGTATTGCTGTTTTACGTGGCTCAGGGGGCCGAATTTATTCGGCTGGATGCAATTGGCTATCTGTGGAAGGAGATTGGCGCCAGTTGCATCCATCTGCCGCAAACGCATCGGGTGGTGCAGCTTTTTCGCACCATTCTGGATGCCGTGGCCCCGCATGTGGCCCTTATCACCGAAACGAATGTGCCGCACGCCGAAAACATCAGCTATTTTGGCGATGGCCGCAACGAGGCGCAACTGGTTTACAATTTCTCGTTGCCGCCGTTAATTTTGCACACCCTGCGCACCGGCAACGCCGAAGTGCTGGGCCGGTGGACGGCCTCGCTGACCACGCCCGGCGAGCAAAGCGAGTACACCACCTATTTCAATTTCATCGCTTCGCACGATGGTATTGGCATTGTACCCGCCAAAAACCTGCTGACCGAGGCCGAAATTCGGGGTTTGATTGACAAAACGCTGGCCCACGGCGGGCTGACTAACCACAAAACCAACCCGGACGGCAGCCGGAGCGTGTATGAGTTGAATATCACTCTGTTTGATGCGCTGTCTGACCCCCACAGCAGCGAACCCCGAAAGCTGCAAATTGACCGCTTTATGGTTTCGCAGGCCATTATGCTGGCGTTGGCGGGCGTGCCGGGCATTTACATCCACAGTTTGTTCGGCTCGCACAATAATTTGGCCGGCGTAAAGCGAACCGGCCATAATCGCAGCATCAATCGGGAAAAGTGGCAGTTGAAGCGCCTGACAGATACGTTGCAAAACGCAGATTCAATGCCGGCCCGGGTTTTTAGCCGCTACAAACGGCTCCTTCAGGTGCGGACGGCGCACCCGGCTTTCCATCCCCAGGGGGGGCAGCGCATCATTGAAGGCAACGCCGCCGTTTTTGCCTTGCAGCGCACCGCCCCCGACGGCCGGGAGCGTATCTTGTGCTTGCACAACGTCACCCCCACGGCGCAAATATTTGCCCCCCCGCCTGACTGTGGCCCGTCCCTGCGCGATTTGTTCAGCGGTGAGTCCTTTGCGGGACAGGCTATCCCCCTGGCGGCCTATCAGGTGCGCTGGTTGCAGGTTCTTCCCCCAAAAAGCTGACCCCATCCGACAAGTCCTGCTCCGTCGCCAGTAAATCGGTCATTGTTTCCCGCCGCCGAATCAGTCGATGCCGGTTGCCGTCCAGCAACACTTCTGCCGGGCGAAGCTGCGAATTGTAATTGGAGGCCATGACCATGCCGTAGGCCCCCGCATCAAGCAGGGCCAGCACATCACCCGCCGAAACAGGGGGCAGTTCGCGGTTTTGGGCCAAAAAATCACTCGATTCGCACACCGGGCCGACCACATCGCCCGTAATTGACGGCGTATCTGCCGGGGGGGCGGCGGCCAGCGAGATAATTCGATGCCGGCCGCCGTACAACGCCGGTCTAATCATGGTCTGCATCCCCGCATCCACTACCACAAAGGTTTTTCGGCCCGCCTGTTTGATGTACTGCGCGGTCATCAGCAATATGCCGGCGGGCGCAATCAGCCAGCGGCCCGGCTCGAACACAAGTTGCAGGCCGGTGTTTTGCAGCAGAGGCGAGAGGGCCGCCGCCAGGTCGTTTGGCGAGAAATCGGCTTCGCCCTGATAGCCGATGCCGAACCCGCCCCCCAAATCAAGCGTGGAGACGGTGAAACCCTCTGCCCGCCGGGCGGTGATGAAGCCGAGCGTTTTTTGGGCAGCCTCTATGTAAGGCGCAACTTGCCGCACTTGCGAGCCGATATGCAGGTGAACGCCGGCGATGCGCACAGCCGGATGCCCGTCAAACTGTCGCCACAGCGCTGCTGCCGTCGAAAAATCCATGCCGAATTTGGTTTCGGCGCGGCCGGTGGTGATGAATTTGTGGGTGTGGGGGTCAACATTGGGGTTAAGGCGCAGCGCAGCGCGGGCGATGCGGCCCATCTCTGCTGCTGTATCGGCGATGCGGGCCATCTCGCCCGCCGATTCGACGGTGAAACAGCCGATATTCGCGGCCAGCGCCCGTCGAATCTCCGGCCCGGTTTTGCCCACTCCGGCAAAACTAACATCGGCGAGGGGGAGATTGGCCGCTTGCAGCCGGGCCAGTTCTCCCCCTGAAACCACATCGAAGCCGAAGCCGAGTTGGCGTATCAGGCGCAAAATGGACAGGTTGCTGTTGGCTTTGACGCTGAAGTGAAGTTTGGCCTTAAGGGGGGCCAGCCCTTTTTGCAGCCGGGCCGCCCGCGCCCGGATGACCGCCGCATCGTACACATATAACGGCGTGCCGAATTCGGCGGTCAGGGCCGTCAGGCGGGCGCGATAATGCCGGCGGGAGTCGGCAAGGATAGTTGCACATGAAACGTGGCGGTCGGTTTCCATGCGGATACGATAATCGGGCTTATTAATACGTAATTTTTCGGGGCAATTCTTTGGCGTGGGCCACCCAGCTTGCCACCTGGTTTTTGCCGGGAAGCTGTCGTACCAGCGATTTTTCGGCGTTGACCTGCGCCAGTTTTTCGTACAGGTTGGCGGCGTTGCGTTGGGCCAGTTCCGGCACGGTATCGACCCCGGCGGCTTCCAGCAAATCGGCGTATTCTTCGCCAACGCCTTGCACCCGAAACAGGTCAACGTGGTTGAGCCATTCCAGAATGAGCCTGGCGCTGATGCCGGTTTTTGCGGCAATTTCTTTTCGCCCCTGCGGCGAAGCGCCCTGCTCTAAAAATGCGTCGGTGGTGCCGATACCGGCCTCGGCCAGTTTTTGGGCGTACACCGCACCAATGCCTTCGACTGTTGTTAATTTTGCCATAGTTGAATCTCCTTTCAGGGAAAATGAATGACTGGCACACGATAAAGTATAATCGCAAACGGCAACTATCACAATACACCTATGGTACGGTTGGCCGGGTTTCGCCGAAATGCCGGGGTTTGCTATAATAGAGGGACTTCACCGGGGCAAAATACCCGCCCCGGCTGTTGCAGACCATGCCAACCGAGAAAGGACATTGCTATGTCTCTCCGCGCCAAAATTACCCTGCCGGCAGACCGCTATTTGGGGCCGGACCCCGCTCAAAAAGAGATTGCCCAAACGCTGTACAATCAGGTGGCGAACTTGCCCCTGATTTGCCCGCACGGTCACGTTGACCCCCGCTTGCTGAGCGACCCGGATTACCAGTTCGGCTCGCCCGCCGATTTGCTCTTTATCCCGGACCACTATGTTTTTCGGATGCTCTATTCGCAGGGTATTCCAATGGAAAAGCTGGGCATTCCCGGCGCAGACGGCCTGACCGTGGAGCAGGACCATCGGAAGATTTGGCAGCTTTTCGCCGAAAATTTCTACCTGTTTCGGGGGACGCCCACCGGCCTGTGGATTACGCAAGAGTTGGTTCAGGTGTTTGGCGTGGACGAAAAACTGACCGCTGATTCCGCGCAAGACATCTTCGACCACATCAGCGCGTGTTTGGATAGGCCGGAGTTTCGGCCCCGGCGATTGTTTGAGCAATTCAACATTGAGGTGCTGGCAACCACCGACAGCGCCACCGACAGCCTGGCCCACCATCGGGCCATCCGGGAATCGGGCTGGCCGGGCCGGGTTATCCCCACCTTCCGGCCCGATGACCTGATTAACCTCAACACGCCCGGCTGGCTGGCGAACATCGCCTGCTTGAGCCAAGCCAGTAGCATCGATATTACGAACTACGCCGGCTTCATTCAGGCGTTGGAAAACCGGCGGGCCTTCTTCAAAGAGATGGGCGCCACCGCCGGCGACCATTCCGCCGAAACCGCGTACACCATCGAGCTTTCCGCCCGTGAAGCGGAAACCATCTTCCGGCGGGCGCTTAAGGGCCAACACACCGCCGCTGACGCTGTTCAATTTACGGGCCACATGTTCATGGAAATGGCCCGCATGAGCGTTGAAGACGGGCTGGTGATGCAATTGCACACCGGCATTGTCCGTAACCACAACGATTATATTTTTGAGCGATTTGGGCGCGACGCCGGGGGAGATATTCCCTTGCGCAACAACTTTACCCAAAATCTGCGACCTCTGCTGAACAAATACGGCAATCATCCCGGTTTCCGGCTGATTGTGTTTTCGCTGGATGAAGGCACGCTGGCCCGCGAACTGGCTCCGCTGGCCGGGCACTATCCCGCCTTGCGGCTGGGGCCGCCCTGGTGGTATTACGATAGCCTGACCGGCATCCGGCGTTATCTGGATTACGTGGCCGAGACCGCCGGTTTGCAAAACCTGGCCGGCTTCAATGAAGATACCAGAGCCTTTCCGTCTATCCCCATCCGGCACGATGTCTGGCGGCGCGTGACCTGCAACTGGGTGGCCGGACTGGTATTGCGCGGCGTGGTCGATATGGAAGACGCGCGCGAGATGGCGCACGATTTGGCTTATCGGCTGGCGAAGCGGGCCTATAAATTGGATTGACGGGCGATGTTCCCTGCCCCGGTCCGGGGGAGGGCCAGGGAGGGGGTCAAAACGCCATTCAGCCTTCCGTCCAGCGCCGGATGGCTTCTTTCACCGAGCGGCTCATTTCCACGCTGTAATCCGCCGAAAATTTCCGGGCGTAAAAATGCTGGCCCACGTTGGCCGCCTCGTTCACGTAGTGTTTGGGGTCTCTGTCGCGGAACATGTCGTCCAGTTCAGCTTTATCAAGGCGGCGATAGCCATTCGTGAAATGGATGCTTGCTTGCGGAAACCGGGGCCGGAGTTTGTGGCCCGGCGCTTCTTTGGGGTAGCCGAAACACAGCAGGGTGATGGGGAAGGTGTAGCGCGGCAGGTGCAGCAACTCCCGGTGATAGTTGTGGTTTTCCATAATATCGCCGATGTAGCACGAGCCGATGCCCAGCGATTCGGCGGCGATGGCGGCGGTTTGGGCGGCAATGAGCGCGTCGCAGCAGGCCAGCATCAAATCGCCTTCTTGCGGACGGCGCATCGGTTGGTGGTGCGCTTTGCAGTAGCCGGCCACATCCGAGGCTTCGAAAAAATCAAACCAGCGTTGATAATCGGCCACAAAGAGCAAAACCAGGGGCGCTTTGGCAATGAAGGGTTGGTTATCGCACGATTCGGCCAGCTTGTTTTTGAGGGTCCGGTCGTCAATTTCGATAATTGAATAGAGCATCATGTTGCCCGCCGTCGGGGCGCGCATGGCCGCGCCGATGATGGCGTCGATGACCGGGCGCTCGATGGGCCTGTCTTCATACGCGCTGACGGAGCGTCGCCGGTGGATGAGTTGCAGTGTTGGGTTCATGGTTTGATTCCTTTGGCTAAAAGCGGCAGGTGAATATTGCAAACAGCGCATCATACTGAAATTATACTACAATTTAAGAAAAACAACACTTTCCTTCCAACAGACAAACCCTTGACGCCAAACTGACGGCAAGGCCGGAACGCGAGAAATTGCCACTTGCGAAATAATCAATTGAGACTACAATCTCTCCTGATTATTTCATGCAATCAGGTGAACAACTTATGCCTTTAGTCGCTCATACCCCCTTGCCCACCTTTGACCGCTTGCGGGAACACGGTCAGGACGTGCTGACGCTGGGTCAGGCCCTGCATCAGGATATTCGGGAATTGCACATCGGTTTTTTGAACATGATGCCCGATGCCGCCTTTCGGGTGACGGAACACCAGTTTATGCGTCTGGTGGGTAGCTCGAACCAGATTGTCCAGTTTTTTGTGCATCCTTTTTCCATTCCCGGCCTGCTCAGGGATGCAAAAACGCAACAATACATCGACAGGTACTACACCTCTTTTGAGCAGCTCAGGCAAGAAGGCCTGGACGCGCTTATCATCACCGGCGCGAACATTGCCAATCCGGAGCTGGAGCAGGAGCCGTTTTGGCAGCCGTTGCAAGCGGTTGTCGGCTGGGCCACAGAAAATACCACCTCAATTTTATGTTCCTGTCTGGCGACGCACGCTTTGGTCAAACATTTTTACGGCATTAGCCGCCGGCGTTTGCCCGGCAAACGGTGGGGCGTTTACAACCATCGCGTTATGCAGGAACACCCCCTGTTGCTGGATGTCAACACCCGTTTCGACGTGCCCCATTCCCGCTATAACGGCGTGTCCCGCCAACAATTTGAGGCGGCCGGGTTGAAGATTCTGGTGGAAAGCCGGGAAGCCGGAGTGCATATTGCCGTCAGCCCGGACCGGCTGCGGATTGTGTATTTTCAGGGGCATCCTGAATACGACCGCAACAGTTTGCTGAAGGAATACAAGCGAGAGGTGTCGCGTTTCGTCGCCGGCGAGCGGGATGATTATCCCCCCTGCCCGGAGCATTACTTTTCGCCGGAGGCGGCGGCCATCGCCGACAGCTATCATCAAACAGCCGTCGCTGCCCTGAAACAGGGCCGGCCCGCGCCCCCTTTTCCGGAAAAAGAGATTGAACCCTGTCTGGATAACACCTGGCGAGATACGGCCAAAGGCATCATCAACAACTGGCTGGGGCTGGTGTATCAACTGACCAATGTGGACCGCAAAAAACCTTTTGTGCCCGGCATTAATCCCGACGACCCGCTTGGATTGAATAAAAGAGTTTAGCCGCGGTCCCGAAACCAACAACCCCCACCCCTCGCCTGTGGCGACCGCTGCGCATCTCCCTCACAAGGGGGGCAGGGGAGGGGGCTATTTTCAAAGAGGAGTGTAACCGGATGAAAGCTGAAACGATTGCCGTTCACGGCGGATACCAAACCGACCCCACCACCAAAGCGGTGGCTGTGCCAATTTATCAGACGGTGGCCTATGAGTTTGATAACGCCCAACACGGAGCCGACCTGTTTAACCTGGCCGTGCCGGGGAACATCTACACCCGCATCATGAACCCCACCGCCGATGTGCTGGAAAAGCGGGTAGCCGAACTGGAAGGCGGTTTGGCCGGGTTGGCTCTCAGCGCGGGCAGCGCGGCGGTGAATTACGCCATTTTAACCATTGCCGAACAAGGCAGTAATATTGTTTCCGTGCCGCTGCTGTACGGTGGAACGTACACCCTGTTTGCCCATATGTTTCCCAAACAGGGCATCGACGTGCGCTTTGCCCCGGATGACCGGCCCGCCGGTCTGGAAGCCCTGATTGACGACAAAACTGTCGCCGTCTACTGCGAAACTATCGGCAACCCGGCGGGCAATATCATCGATATTGAAGCCATTGCCGCTATGGCCCATCAACACGGCGTGCCGGTGATTGTGGATAACACCGTGGCTACGCCCATCCTCATCAAACCGATTGACTACGGGGCGGATATTGTGGTTCATTCGCTGACCAAATATATGGGCGGGCACGGCAATTCGCTGGGCGGCCTCATCGTCGATTCCGGTAAATTCCCGTGGGCGGACCACCCGGACCGATTCCCCATGCTCAACACGCCGGAGCCATCGTACCACGGCGTGGTTTACACCGAAGCGATGGGGCCGGCAGCCTTCATCGCCCGCGCCCGCACCGTCCCCCTGCGAAACACCGGCGCGGCCATCAGCCCCCTGAACGCCTTTTTGATTTTGCAGGGCATTGAAACCCTGGCCCTGCGCATGGAACGTCATTGCGATAACGCCCTGGCCGTGGCCCGGTATCTTAAGCAACATCCCGATGTGGCCTGGGTCAGCTACGGCGGTCTGCCCACATCGCCGTATTACGACCTGGCCCAAAAATACACCGGCGGCAAACCGTCGGGCCTGTTATCCTTCGGCATTGACGGCGGTTTTGAGGCCGGGGTGCGTTTTTACGATGCTCTCAAGCTGTTCAAGCGGTTGGTCAATATCGGCGACGCCAAATCGCTGGCCGCGCATCCGGCCTCAACCACCCATCGCCAACTGGATGCCGCCGCCCTGGAATCCGCCGGGGTCAGGCCCGATATGATTCGGTTGTGCGTGGGCATTGAACACATCGATGACATCCTCGCCGACCTGGAGCAGGCGCTGGCTGTTTCGGCGGGATAAGATGTCATTCCAGGCGCAGCGAAGCAATCGCCGGTTTATCCGGCGGCAATTGCTTCAGCCCTGCGGGCTACGCTCGTTGCGCTCGCAATGACACGCTGTATGGATACGAAAAACCTTGCATTTTGCGTTTGGAATTACTGCCGTCGCCCCGGAAGGTTGCCGGCCAAAAATTTCGATTGACGGCGATACACTGCTATGCTATACTTCTGCCATCCAAATAATTACAAGCGAAGGAGACGTTATGAGTACTATCAAATACCTGTTGCCCGAAGACCGTATCCCCACGGCCTGGTACAATATTCAGGCTGATTTACCCAGGCCTGTCCCGCCGACATTGCATCCGGGCACCGGCCAACCCATCGGCCCGGACGACCTGGCCCCCCTGTTTCCGATGGCCCTGATTATGCAAGAGGTCAGCGCCGAGCAGTACATCGAAATTCCGGCCCCGGTGCGGGATGTGTATCGACAATGGCGGCCCACGCCCCTGTTTCGGGCGCGGCGGCTGGAAGCCATGCTCGATACCCCGGCTCGCATCTATTATAAATACGAAGGGGTTAGCCCGGCGGGTTCGCACAAACCCAATACGGCGGTGGCCCAGGCTTTTTATAATAAAGAAGAAGGGATAACCAAGCTGGTCACTGAAACGGGGGCCGGGCAATGGGGGTCTTCGCTGGCGATGGCCTGCGCGTTCTTCGGTATGGAATGTAAAGTGTTTATGGTGCGGGTCAGCTACGAGCAAAAACCGTACCGGCGCGGCCTGATTGAAGCCTACGGCGCCTCCGTCACCCCCAGCCCCAGCCCCGAAACCAACGCCGGCCGGGCCATTTTGGCCGAACACCCTGATTCAACCGGCTCGCTGGGCATTGCCATTTCCGAGGCCGTGGAAGTGGCCGCCACCCATGCCGATACCAAATACAGCCTGGGCAGTGTGCTGAACCACGTGCTGCTGCATCAAACGGTCATTGGGCAGGAAGCGCTGGAACAATTTGCCCTGGCCGACGACTACCCCGATATTGTCATCGCCTGCGCGGGCGGCGGCTCCAATTTTGCCGGCCTGGCCTTCCCTTTTGCCGGCAAAAAAATGCGCGGCGAAGCCGACACGCGCATTGTTGCCGTTGAACCGGCGGCCTGCCCCACCCTGACGCGCGGCCAGTACGCCTACGATTTCGGCGATACCGCCCACCTGACTCCGATGGTTAAAATGCACACCCTGGGCAGCACCTTCATTCCGCCCAGTATTCACGCCGGTGGCTTGCGCTATCATGGCATGGCCCCGCTGGTCAGTCATCTGCTTGATTTGGGTCAGATTGAAGCCACGGCGGTGCATCAACTGGACGCTTTTGCCGCCGGCTTGCAGTTTGCCCGCGCCGAAGGCATCATCCCCGCCCCGGAATCGAACCACGCCGTGGCCCAGGTCATCGCCGAAGCCCTGCGTTGCAAGGCAGAGGGCGTCAGCCAAAGCATTGTCTTCAATCTGTCCGGGCATGGTCATTTTGATATGCAGGCTTACATGGATTATCAGGCCGGTAAATTGCAGGATTACGACTATCCCGCCGAAGAGATTACTATGGCGTTGGCCGGATTGCCCGGCGTCGGGTAGTTATCGTCGGGCAAGCGTTGGTGATGGATTTTGAATGAAGGTCAAGTTGACCCTCTCCCCAACCCTCCCCCTGCCAGGGGGGGGAGACGCTGAAGGCGGCGGGGGGGGTGCGCCATGAAGCGCAAATTCAGCCGGCTATGTCAGCGCAACCCTGCTCATCAACCGAAATTTGCCCCAACAACCGCTTATCAAAGGCGGTAATGCGCTCCGGCCCAAGTATCACCAGTTCATCGTAAACAGCCTGGGCCTGAGCCACCAGCCCCGCCACATCAATACCCCGGCAGCGCGGCTGGAAGCGGGCCGTTTTGGGGAGGCCCCGTTCCAGCACCTTCACCGCGCCGCGCCAGTTTTGTTGGGTGATATGAAAATAGCCCACCGCAATTTGCAAAATCCCCTGATACAAAATTCGCACCGGGCGCGGTTCGGCGTTCCACGCATCTTCCAGCGTTTCGTGACAGCGGTAAAATTTACCGGCGTTAAATTGCTCAATGCCCTGTTGTACCAGCACGGGCAGCGGTTCGGCGCACAGGGCCGGGTTGATGCGCCATGCGTGCTTTTTAATGAGGCCGGGCAAATTGCCCACAATGGCCGAGCGGCCCACCACGGCGGCGCAGCCGGCGGCCAGCGCCCGCTCTCGCAGGGCCAGGTCGCCGTGCGGCCCGAAGCCCAGCACCGGCACGTGGTCGTTCTTTTTGCCCGGCCCCTTCAAAAACCGAACCAGCCGTTCCCAGTGGGGCAGGCCGCGCAAATCGACCAGCACCAGCCCCGGCGCTTTGACCATCAACTTGGCCAGCGCAGCTTCATCGGAGGCAACGTGGGGGGCGTAGCCCGCCTGCCGCGCCAGCGCCTCCAGTTTTGAGCCGAATATCAGGTCATCAACCAGCAAAATAATGGATTCGGTCATTATTTCTCCTTGACACGCGCAAAAAACAGACTAAACTGACAGGCATTATTCCCTGTTTTGGTAATGGAGGCAAAAATTATGGCAGAAATCCCCCCCCTGGGCGAAATGAATCTCGACGATTTTCGGCGCACCGGCCACCAACTCATCGACTGGGTGGCCGCTTATCTGGCCCACCCCGAAGCCTGTCCGGTGCTGTCGCGCAGCCGTCCGGGTGAAATCAAGGCCCAACTGCCGGACGCTCCGCCCGCCGGGCCGGAATCGATGGACGATATTCTGGCCGATTTTGAGAATATCATCATGCCCGGCATCACCCACTGGAATCACCCCGGTTTTTTTGCCTACTTCGGTATTACCGGCTCTGCGCCCGGCATTTTGGGCGAGTTGCTGACCGCCGCCCTGGATGTGAACGCCATGTTGTGGCGCACCTCGCCCGCCGCCACCGAGCTGGAAGAAACGGTGCTGGACTGGTTTCGGCAAATGCTGGGCCTGTCTGCCGCATGGGACGGGGTGATGACCGATGGCGCGTCAGCCTCCAGTTTGATTGCGATGGCCGCCGCCCGGCAATCGCTGCCGAACTTGCATATTCGCGTCAAAGGGCTGGCCGGGCGGGCCGATATGCCCCGCTTGCGGGTTTATATTTCCGACCAGACCCATTCATCGGTGGAAAAAGCGGCCATTACCCTGGGCGTTGGGCAAGAGAATGTGGTCAAAATCGAATCGGACGAAGCCTTTCAAATGAAGCCCGCCGCGCTGGAAACGGCCGTTTCCGCCGACCTGGCCGCCGGATACCGGCCCTTTTTTGTGTGCGCCACGGTGGGCACCACCTCCAGCACCAGCATTGACCCCGTGCCGGCGGTGGCGGCTATTGCCCGCAAATTTAACCTGTGGCTGCACGTTGACGGGGCCTACGGGGGGGCGGCGGCCATTGTGCCGGAAAAGCGGTATGTGCTGGCCGGGGTAGAGCAAGCCGATTCGCTGGTGGTCAATCCGCACAAATGGTTGTTCACCCCGCTTGATTTGAGTACCTTCTTTACCCGGCATCCCGATATAGTGCGCCGGGCCTTCAGTCTGCTGCCGGAATATTTGCGCTCTGCCGAAACCGATGCGCGTGCGGTGAAAGATTATATGGATTACGGGGTTCAATTGGGCCGGCGGTTCAGGGCCTTGAAGCTGTGGATGGTTATTCGCACTTACGGCGTTGATGGCCTGGCGGCCCGCCTGACCGAACACATGCGTCTGGCCCGGCAATTTGCGGGCTGGGTCGATGATTCGGCGGAGTTTGAGCGTATGGCCCCGGTTCCCTTCAGCGTGGTTTGCTTTCGGGCGCATCCGGCGGGCATGGATGACGAAGCCGCGCTGGAGAGGTTGAACCACAAACTGATTGAGGCGGTCAATGCCACCGGCGAGGTTTTTATGTCGCACACCAAATTGCGCGGACGTTACACCGTGCGGCTGGCTATCGGCAATATCCGCACCGAAGCGGCGCACGTCAAACGGGCATGGGAATTGTGCCGGGCCGCTCTGCAATCGATGCCGGAGGCCGAATAACGCCTGTCCGGGTTTGCCTAAAAATCGGGGGCCGGTTTTCCGGTTATTTTTTCCACCGCTTTCTTGAACAAGGTTATCAATTCCGGCGAATCAGGTTCAAGAGACGCTTTGGTGGAAGGGACTTTGGTCTGTTTGGCCAGTTCAAACTTGCCTGAAAACCCGTGCGTTTCGCTGACATAACTGTAGTATCGCAATAATTTCTCAGCCATTGTGGCCCATCCTTTCAAAGAATTTCCGGTAAACCTCAAGATATGGTTTTGCCTCGTCGCCCCACGCGGCGGGCGGCTGAATCTTCCATTCGCAATGGTCATCCCCCTTGCCGATGCAGACCGGCTCAATGGCTATCAGGGGCGAGCCGAAAAAGGCGGTACCCCAGCCGGAAGCGTAACCCATTAAAGACCAGCAAACCGGCTCGTCGGCCTCAACGTTGTAAGACAGGTATTGCTCCGCTTCGTAGGAATTGGTCCACTTGCCGGTGAAGAAGAACTCGCCGGTATCCCGGTTGTACCTGATTTCAATGGGGGTGGCCTGCACAATGCCTTCACAGGTGTGAATCACCGGGCCGGAAGCCAGCAAATCCATTTCGGTATCAAACTCGTAATTGATTTTCATTTGCATAAAATCGGCGTAGCCGTTTTGATACCCGAACTCCAGAAATATTTTTCGCGCTTTTTCCGGGCCAAGCTCATCGACCAGGCTTTGGCGCAACAACCCGACGGCGTTGGCATCGAAAATGACCAGTCTGGAATCCTTGAAGGTTGTCACTCCTGTTTCCAGGCTAAATTTTATCTGTTCCGATAAATTGAAATCCGTTGCTTTCATGTGCTTGAACGTCCCTTTCTTTTTGTGATTGTCATAAACTGCAACTTTAACCCACTCACTTCAATTTGCACTTTTTGTTATTATTCGGTCTTATTTCTGTTGTGGTATAGATTTGAAAAACCGGATAGCGGGTTATTCGGCCTGGGCGCGGGCGGCCAGGCGGTCTTTTATTTGCCGAATGTGTTCGCGTTCATATTCCAGCATGCGCCGGATAATTTTGCGGGGCGTCCAGTCTTCGCCCTGATAGGTGACCACGTTAGCCAGAACCGTGTCAGAGCCGGCCCGCAGACGTTCCAGCGCCACGCCCCGCGCCGCCGCCAATCGAAACAGGGGGGCTTCGGGCCAGCGTTCCAGCCGGTCGGTGTACCACAAATCAGCTTCGGCAATGCGATACAGAATATCCTTGATGGAGGTCGCTTCCGGGTTGGGCTGCCATTCCAGGTCTTCCGCCGACAGGTTTTTGAGCAAATCAACCAGTTCTTGCCGGGAAACGGCCATCCACCGAAAGAGGACTTCCATTTCGTTGGGATGAATGGCGTCGTAATCAGTGGGAAAGGTGGTGCTGTCTACTTCTTCAAAATCGAAGTCGAGACCTTCGCTGGCCCGGGGAACCTGTTCGCCCACGCCGCGCAGCAAGGCCAGGTAATCGATAATTGCTTGCCGGATATTGGCCTGCGCTTCTGCCGGTGTTTGGCCGCAGGCCGAAGCGCCGGGCAGGGCCGGCACGTGGGCCGCGTAGCCTTCTTCGGTCAGGGGGTCGCCAATCGTTTCGATGTATACCAGGTATTTTTTACTCATTGTTGCCTCCGCAAGTCAGGGTGTGTATGAGGGTGTGGTTGAGAATCAGGTTGATTCATCGGCCCGCCAAGCGCGGTCAGGGCGGTGTCCAGCGCCCGGTTGGCCTCGGTCATCGCCTTGGCCGCCGCCAAAATGTGCGGTCTGGCCGGCCCGGCGTTTTCTGCCCACCGCCGAAATTCGGCGGCGTGTTCGGCGTTGTGTTCAAGCCAGTGAGGAATTAATATCCGCAGCTTGTCCCGGTCATTCATCAGCTTCTCCTTTCTCATCGGGCCGTGAGTTGAGCATCACCCGATGCTTGATGAGGTCAATTTCCTGAATGGTGGCGGGTATGGTGCGGGGCGCTTCAAAAAAAGTGGTCAGTCGCAGCCCGTCAGGGACGGGGACAACCTTCAACACATCGCGCATAATTTCCTGTCCGTCAAGATAAACAGTTGCCTGGCACATAATGTATTTTCTCCTGATAATATGAAATTGTATAACGATGGTGGCGTATCGCCTGCCATTTGATGGGATATTTCATGTAATTATATCAGGTTGGCGAGTTTTTACGAAGAGGATGTATCTTTTTGCACCGAAAGCGCGGTGTTGGCGATAAACCACAGGATGGCTGCAACGTTCAGCAGGCCGCCCCACTGCCGGCCGGCCGGTTGGAAGGCCAGGTCGCCCGCCAGACGCAGCAACAGCGACACGTTCAGCAAAATCAGATGGAAGTAAAATCGGCCGGCAAAGGGGATGGCCCGGCCCAGCACAGCGGGGAAGATAATGGGGGCGTGTCCAAAAATCATCGCCATCACAAACCCGATATAGACGCTGTGCAAAATGGCGTCGTACTGAAATCCGGCTGTTACGCCGCCGTACAGCATCCCCAACGCGCCGCCCAGCCCCAGCCAGCCGTAGCCGCTTAGCAGGCAAATGGCGATGAAGCGGGTTAAGCCCGATTTTTTGACGGTGTAGCGGGCCACATCAAAGCGAAAGAGCCAAACAGCCAGTATTATCGTGGCCGCCGACCCTGTTCGCACGCCAATATCGAAATTGCCCAGCGACGCCACCAGGCCAATTACATACAGCCCCACAGTTGCGGCAAAAAGGGTTTGCACGCCTTTTGAATGACGCAATATCCGGCCCAATTCCAAACGTTCTCCGGCGATGGTCAATACAACGAACCCGGTCCACCAGTAAACAACCGTGTAAATGGGCCGGCCCGTCAGCCACAAGCCATTGCCGGCCAGCCACAACAATGCGCCCAGGGCCATTGTGAGCGTGTAGGGGGCGGTCTCTATTTTGACGATGACCCCGAATATCAACACCAGCGTCGCGCTCCCCAGCAAAACAAGCAACGCGCCAACGGGGGCCGGCAGACCGATTATCAGCGCCAGACCGCCCAGCCCGGAGAGCAGCGGGCCAAAATACATCCAGCGTCGATTGAGGGCAATGGCCCGTTCTACGCCGATGACCGTACCCAGAAAGCCGCTAATCATCAGGGGGCCGTGCGCCATCGGCAGGGCGGGTTGAAGCAGCGGCCAGGCCCAGCCCATCCGTAACAGGCCGGCCCACATTGCCGCCAGCAACGCCAGCATGCCCAGGGCCATAATGGGGTATTGAGGGCGAAAATCAGTCGGTTTCATACTCGATTACGGTTGTTTTGTTGCCCCGGCAGGCAATGATGATTAATGGTTGTGCGGTACGGGCGGAATTTTATCGGCGCCGTCCAGTTTACCGACCAGCCGCTGCGGGTGGTGAATTAACACCGGCAAACATTGCGAGCAAATCCACGTTTGCCGGTTGGCGTATCGAAGCGAAACCAGAGGCATTTCCTCTTCACTCCGGTTGCAATTTAAACAGTAAGACAGCGTTTGAGCTTCAGTCATAATTCCTCCTGATGGTGTTTGCGCCTGAATTGTATTGAGGATAACACATTTAGCCGATAGTAGTTATAACTTTTGTTACAAAAATACAACTTCTTCAGGTTAGTGTAAACCGGCTTCTGTAAAATTGGCGGAGAGGCAAGTTGTTGAATATCCTGAGAAGTCACAACTACTGTCTCGTCAAACATAAAATGATAGTTTTAAATGCGTTCCTCTGCAGAGGCGCGCCGCAGCGTACCTTGTGAGTTGTCTCTACCTGACACAAAACCCTACCACGAAAACCGGGCAGGGTTTGGGAAAGGCCGAAGATGGCCGGAAGCGCTGAAATATCGAATCTGGAAGCCTCCGGCCAGATTTGAACTGACGACCGGCCGCTTACAAGGCGGCTGCTCTACCAACTGAGCTACGGAGGCGCTTGAGGGTGGCTAATGGGGCTCGAACCCATAGCCTCCTGGGCCACAACCAGGTGCTCTACCATTGAGCTATAGCCACCACAATATAATGTTGTACCAGTGCCGCATACGGGAGTCGAACCCGTGTCGCCACCTTGAGAGGGTGGTGTCCTGGGCCACTAGACGAATGCGGCTAAATACGCGGCCTGGATAATAAATTCGGCAAACAACCGTTTTACGGATAAAGCTGTTTGCCGAAAAGGTAGCGGGGAGAGGATTCGAACCTCTGACCTCCAGGTTATGAGCCTGGCGAGCTACCTCTGCTCCACCCCGCATTACAGGTGCCGAAGGTGGGAGTCGAACCCACACGGGCGTTACGCCCACTACGCCCTGAACGTAGCGCGTCTGCCTATTCCGCCACTTCGGCCAAGTAAATCACAATCCATCTTATGCAACTGACAGGGCTAATTATATGCCGGTGGATAAAAATGGCAAATTGGGTAGCTGGATTTCAAAACAAAAAAAGCGCATCGCTCTGCATTTGACAGGGCTATGCGCTTCTTGAATTGGTTGGTTATTGGGGCGGTAAATTCGGAGCGAATAATTGATTCCCGTTCAGCACAAAGATTTTTTGGGCAATCTCATCGACATAAACAGACCGCAGGTCGGTAAAATCACCTTCATCGTCAAGACGCGGCTTGAACTGGCGGATAAATTGCCCGTCTTTGGTCAGTTGAACAATACGCTGGTTGCCCGCATCGGCAATGTAGATGTTTTGGGCCAGCTCATCGGGGGCCGTGTAAATGGCCGTGGGGTTATTCAGCGGAACATCCAGACCGCTGATTTGAAAATCGACCGGCGTGCCGCCGTTAAATTTTTTGATTTGACCGTTTTGGAACAGGATGTAAATCGAGCCGTCAATCGCCATATCAACCGCGCCGCTTAAATCTACGGGCGTATCAGGGTCAAAATACGTGTCAGGCGCTTGTTCGTAGCCGCCTGTGGTGGGCAGGTAGCGATAGATTTGATTCGCCTGGGCATCCAGCACGTAAAAATTGCCGTAAAAACTGCCGGCGGCAATGGGCCTTTGCCACATGCCGGTTTGCACAATGGGGATGTCTGTCGGCCCCCAATCCGGGTCAAACTTCAGCAGCC
>JAJRUC010000474.1 GCA_024278015.1 Chloroflexota bacterium | reverse complement strand
CACCACCCGCCCCCGTCGCCCCGGAGAGGTGAACGGTGAGGATTACTTTTTTATTTCGATGAGCGAATTTGCCCGGATGATTGAAGAAGACGAGTTGCTGGAATACGCCGTGGTCTACGGCGATTACAAAGGTATTCCCAAAGCCCAGGTGCGCCGGGCGTTAGCCGGTGACCGGGACGTGATTATGCGTATTGATGTGCAGGGCGCGGAAACAATTCGGAAAATGGTGCCGCACGCCGTGTTGATATACCTGTCGGCGGAGTCTGAGGCGGCGCTGGTAGAACGCCTGCGCCGGCGCAAAACTGAATCCGAAGGGCAGTTAGCCATGCGCATTGCCACCGCCCGCCAGGAACAAAAGCGGGTGTCTATGTTTGATTACGTGGTCTTTAACCGCGACGGCCAACTGGATGAAACCGGCGAGACCATTGCCGCCATCATCAAAGCCGAAAAGTGTCGCGTCAACCGCCCGGAAGTTACGCTGTGAGCCAACATCCCGCCCCGTTTTCCCCATCCGATGCCTCTACCCGCCGTCCGTCGCTGCAACAGGGCTTGCCCCTGCCCCTGGGCCGGCCGTTTTGGGTATTTGTGTTGCTGGCCCTTATTGGCCTTATGTTTGTGATAGAGCAAACCCTGCCCCTGTATGTTAAATATCTCATCCCGTACCTGCCCCCCATGTATAGTGGCATTACCCCCGCCCATTTTCAGGGCGGCTCAACCAATAATTTTGTGCTGATTCTGCTGGGGGCCAATGTCCGCACGTTGGTGGCGGAAGGGCAGGTGTGGCGGTTTTTCACCTCCATGTTTTTGCACGTCGGCTTTCAGCATTTGCTCTTTAATGCCTATGCCCTGTTTATTTTCGGGGCAGAAATGGAACGGGTTTTTGGCCGCGCCCGCTTCATCACCATTTACATCATTAGCGGCTTGTTCGGCAGTTGGGCCAGTTTTACCTTTAACGATGCCCTCATTTCTGCCGGGGCCAGCGGCGCAATTTTTGGCGTGATTGGTATGCAATTAACCTATTTTCTTAAATATCGAAAAATTCTGGGCCAGTTCGGGCGCAGCCGCCTGCTGAATATCCTGATTATCGCGGTTATCAATTTGGGCTTTGGCATGACCGTGGCCGGTATCGACAACCTGGCCCACATGGGCGGGCTGATTTCCGGCGCGCTGCTGGCCTACAAGTTGATTCCGGCCTACAAGGTGACGTACTCGGCAGCGATGACCCCGCACGTGGTCGACGACTCAAGCTTTCAGGCCCAAATTTGGGTGGTGATGGTGGCGGTGGCCGCGCTGGCGGTCGGCACATGGGCCGTTTTGTAATTGACAATGGCGATGAATTACGCGGAAGTGGTGGTCAACCGGCCCATCCGGCGCCGCGCCCCCAAATTAACCGATGACACCCGTTGGGAGCCGACCACCTACGCCGAAACGCATCTCAAAACCTTCCATTATCATATTCCCCCTCAGCTGCAAAACCGGATTCAGCCCGGCCATCTGGTGTCCGTTCCGTTTCGACACCAGATGGTGCAGGGCATTGTCGCGGCCCTGAGCGAAACTTCACCCGTGCCCAAAACCCGGCCCATCGAAGCGATTTTGGACCCGCTGCCGGTTGTTTCGGCCCCGCAAATGGCTCTGGCCCGCTGGCTGGCCGCCGAATATCCGGCTCCCCTGGCTACTTGCCTGAATTATTTTTTACCCCCCGGCGCCAATCGCCGGCCGGTGCAGGTAATTGAAATTATCGACGCGCCTGCTGCGGCCCCGGCCCTGACTCCGCTGGAGCAGGCGTTGTTTCTGTATTTGCAAAAAAAAGATAAACCCGTGCCCGTTGATGAGGTAGACGCCGTCGCCCTGGCCGGCTTGATACAGAAGAAACTGGTTCGCAAACGGGCTACGCTGGCCCGGCCCAGAGTAGGCCCCCGCTTTGAGCAAACAGCCGAACTCCTGATTGCGCCGGAAATGATTGACGATGCGTTGGCCCGCCTGGGGCGTTCCTCCAAACAGGCCAATATTCTGGTCGCCCTGATGGGGCTGGATGACCCGCTGCCGTCTGTGGAAAGCGTGCGGAAAATGGTGGGCTGCACAATTTCGCCGTTTAAGGCGCTGGCTGAAAAGGGCTGGATTCGCCTGCTGCCCGCTCAAACCATGCTGGCCCCGGCCCCCGCCGTCGATTGGCAAAATCTGCCGCCCGGCCTCTCTGACCGGCAGCGGGCGTTTCTGAACCGCTTGCGGGCCGAAAATCGCCCCGTTGACCCCAAACAAGCGGACCCGAATCCGCCCCTGTCTGTGGCAGAGCAAAACGCGCTGGTTGAGGCCGGATTGGCGGTCCGGTTCGACGAACCGGGCCGGCTGGCCCTGGGCCTTGATTACGCCGCCGCCCCGCAAGCGGTGATAAGCCTGCGCCGCCTGGAGCGTCACGCCGCCGCGCTGCATTTGCTGGCCGAAGAGGACGGCCCGGTGTGGGTGGGCTGGATTTTTGCCCAAACCGAGGCCACCCAAAAAACGTTGCAGGATTTGGCCCGGATAGAGGCCATCGCCCTGAACCAAACCCGCCGTTGGCGCGACCCCCTGGCCGGCAAAGCCTTTACCCTAAGCCGCGCTCCCCGCCTGACCCCCGAACAGGCGGAAATTATGCAAACCATCCTGCCGGCTATGCAGCAGCACGGCAAACCCTTCTTGATTCACGGCGTAACCGGCTCCGGCAAAACCGAAATTTACCTGCAAGCCATTGAGCGCGTCCTCAACCGGGGGCAAGGCGTTGTTTTTTTGGTGCCGGAAGTGATGCTGGCTACCCAAATTGTAGACCGGGTGCGCGCCCGCTTTCCGCAAAAGGTGGCGGTTTGGCATTCCGCCCTTTCGCCGGGAGAACGATTTGACACCTGGGAACGGGTGCGAAACGGCGAACTGCCCATTGTGGTCGGGCCGCGCTCTGCCCTGTTTGCGCCGGTGCGCCGGCTGGGGCTGGTAGTTATTGATGAAGAACACGAACCGGCCTACAAACAGGACCGCGCCCCCACCTTTCACGCCCGCGATGCCGCCATCAAGCTGGCCCGCCTGCACAATGCGCCCGTGATTATGGGCAGCGCCACGCCGGATGTGGTCACCTATCGCAAAGCCCAGCGCGGCGAATACCACTTGCTGACCCTGCCCAACCGAATTTTGGCCCACAGCCGCCATGTGGCCGTCCAAAAAGCCATGCTCCGGCAGCATCGGGCCGGGAGCAGGATGACCGGCCCGCCGCCGGGGGGCGCGTTTGTGAGCCTGCCCCTGCCGCCGGTGGAAATTGTGGACCTGCGAGAGGAGTTGAAGGCGGGCAATCGCACCATTTTCAGCCGGGCGCTGGCCGAAGGTATTCGTCAAACGCTGGCCCGGGGCGAACAGGTGATTCTGTTTTTGAACCGGCGCGGCACGGCCACGTTTGTCATTTGCCGCGATTGCGGTTACGTGATGCGCTGCCCCCGCTGCGACACCACCCTGACCTTCCACAATCCCACCGACAGGCTGGTGTGCCATTATTGCGGCCACCGAACCGCCATTCCCCCAAGTTGCCCGGCCTGCCGCAGCGCCCGTATTCGCTATTTCGGCCTGGGCACAGAACGGGTAGAGGCGGCCTTGCAGCGAACCTTCCCCCAGGCGCGGCCTATTCGGCTGGACCAGGATACCACCCGCAAGCGGGGCAGTCATTACACGTTTTTGCAACACTTCATCGAAGGCCGGGCCAACGTGATGATTGGCACGCAAATGGTGGCCAAGGGGCTGGATTTGCCGCTGGTGACGCTGGTGGGCGTTATTTCTGCCGATACGGCTCTGTACCTGCCCGAATTTCGGGCGGCGGAGCGCACCTTTCAGGTGTTGATGCAGGTGGCCGGGCGGGCCGGACGCAGTCCGTTGGGGGGGCGGGTTATTTTGCAAACCTACACCCCGGAACAGCCGGCCATTCTGGCCGCTGCCGCCCACGATTACTTGACTTTTTATCAGGCAGAATTGCAATTTCGATACGAACAGGGCTATCCGCCCTTCAAACGGTTGGCCCGTCTTTTGTACAGCGGCAACGGGCAGGCCCACACTCAGGCTGCCGCGCAGGCTATGGCCGACAGATTGCGCCTGTGGGTAGACCGGCAAGGCTTTCCCGCCGTAGAAATCGTCGGCCCCACCCCGGCCTACGTGCCGCGTATCGGCAGCCGGTATCGCCGGCAAATTTTGGTGCGCGCCCCCAATCCGGTGCAGGTACTGGGGCCAATTCCCCTGCCGCTCGGCTGGAAAATCGACATTGACCCGGTGAATTTGTTGTGAAGCCAGGTAAGAAGCCCGCCGCCCCCCTCGTCAAAAGAGTATATTTCTGTTTGAACGAGGTGAAACGATGACAAAACCCAAACGCGCCATCTCCGCCCCCGGCCAATCGACGGGCGCAGTCCGTTGGCTGGTTTTGATTGCCCTGGTGCTGGTTGTCGGCGGAAGCTGGATTGTGTTCAGCCGCGAACCGCAGCAAGAGACCGTCGCCGCAGAACTGGCCCCCGCCCCGGTTAAGGGCCATCCGGCCCCGGCCATCACCCTGAACGATATTGATGGGCAGGTGGTGAATTTGAGCGATTTTCAGGGCAAGCCCGTCCTCATCAACTTTTGGGCCACGTGGTGCCCGCCATGCCGGGCCGAAATGCCGGATTTTCAGGCCATCCATCGGGAAATGGGCGACCAGGTGACCATCATCGCCGTGAACGCCACCTCGCAAGATGAGCCGGACAATATCAGACCCTTCATGGAAGAATTCGGCATCACCTTCCCGGTGCTGCTGGATGTGCGCGGCCAAACGATGTCTGACTATAATGTGCGCGGCCTGCCCACCACCATTTTTATTGACAGCAACGGTATTGTTCAGGAAGTCTTCACCGGCGCGGTGAACAAAGCCTACATTCAATCGAAACTGTCGGGCCTGTAAATGACACCGTTCCTTTCTGTGGGGCCGCTGACCCTGCCCTCGTATCCGTTTCTGGTAATTATCGGCCTGTGGGCCGGCATGTGGCTGGCGGCCAAAGATGCCGGCCGGCTTAAAGTTGAAGGCGACCACGTTTATAACATCGGCCTGTACAGTTTGGTGGGCGGTTTGCTGGGGGGGCGGGCCTGGTACGTGCTGGCCCACCGGGAATCGTATGCCGGGGTGCCGTTGCAGGCGTTTTCGCTGACGCTGAACGCCGTATCGCTGCCGGAGGGGGCCATTATTGGCCTGGCGATTGCCCTCATTTACAGCAAACGATACCGGCTTTCTATCCCCACCCTGGCCGATGCTCTGGCCCCCGGCATAACGCTGGCCCTGGCCATTGGCGGGCTGGGCGCATTTTTGGGCAGCCAAACGCAGGGAACGCCCACCGCCCTGCCCTGGGGCATCGTTCAATTCGGCGAAACCCGGCACCCGGCTCACCTGTATCTGGTGCTGGCCGCGCTGCTCATCCTGGCGATTTTGCGGGCGGCCCGGCGAAAACGGCAACGGCCCGGCTTCACTTTTTTGCTGTTTGCAGAACTGTACGCCGGCAGTCGATTGTTGCTGGACCCCTTCTTTGCCCTGCCCGCCACCATCGGCGCCGGCTTCCGGGTGGTGCAGGTGGCCGCCCTGGCGGTGATGGTGCTGGTTCTGGCCGTGATGGCGCGGGTTGAAAAATCTGCATAATGTGATACCATACCGGTAGTGTTTTTATCTTTCAACGCCGGTGGCCGCTTTTTATGCGTCAATCACAAAAACGCCTGTCGCAATCACAACTGCTTTTTGAACAAATTGCCTTGCTGCTGACCAGTTTCATCTGGACGGGCGTTGTTCTCAGCGCCATCATCCTTTTTTGGGCGATGCAAGATATGCAATCGAACTGGAACGCCATTTTGGGCTTGCCGGTTACAGCCACGCCCGCCCCCGAACTGGCCCTGATTG
>JAJRUC010000473.1 GCA_024278015.1 Chloroflexota bacterium | reverse complement strand
TTGCTCAAAACATTAGAGCCAGTAATCAATGGGGATAATAATGCTAACCCTCTCCCCCAAGGGGAGAGGGAATTTTGCTCCCTCCCCTTTTTAAGGGGGAGGGTTGGGGAGGGGGTTTTCGTCCATCAGTCAATTCTGGCCACTACCAAAATCTTTACGTTTCTTTTATGGAGAAATTATCAATTTTAACCGATAATGATTTACAGGTGCGCCATAGACGGATGCATATTAAAAATCTCTGTGCGACGGTTGCAAAAACAGTCCGGGCCGGCCGTTGGATGGGGGAAATTACCTGATAAGGAGCCACGTATGCTTCAACAGTTGAAAACCTCGAATCAATTGCCTTTTTTTCGCTCTTTGCGCGGAAAATTGTTGCTTTGGTTTTTAGGGGTATCCATTACCCCGTTGATGGCGGTGGGAATTTTAACCTACAACCAGTCGAAAATTGTTTTGCAAGATGAAGCCGCAGCCAAATTAACGGCCATCAGAGATATTAAAACCGCTCAGGTGGAAACCTACTTTCAAAATGCGTTGGCCGATGTGACCGTTCTATCCAAAAGTCCGGCGGTTATCTCTGCCATGAAAAGCCTGAACCGGGCGGCTGAAATGGAAGCCAAAGGAACGGGCAGGGACGAAGCTGTGGCCTTGAAGAAGTATCAGGACCTGTATCTGGATAATCCCGATATGGTCGATGCCGGGGACGGGAGCGTTTACAGTGTGGCGCACGCCAAATACCACGAGCTTTTTAGAGAATACCAGCAGGATTACGGCTATTATGATATTTTTCTGGTTGAGCCGGACGCGGGCACAATTGTCTATTCAGTCTTTAAAAAGGAAGATTTTGGCACCGGCTTGTTAAAAGGGCCATACGCCAGTACAAATTTGGGCGCGGTTTTTGGCGCGGCAGTTAAAGCGGAAGACGGCAATAATACGGTTGTGTTGCAGGATTTTGCCTATTATGAGCCGACTAAAGACGTGGCCGCGTTTGCGGCTTCTCCCATTTTTGACCGTTCAACCCTCATTGGCGTATTGATTTTTCAACTGCCCATTACGCAAATCAGTGAGATGATGCAGGAAAGTACCGGTCTGGGTGAAACAGGCGAGACAATTTTGGTGGGGGCAGATGACAGGCTGCTGCGCTCGGACTCCCGTTTCTCTGCCGCGTCAACCATCTTGCGCCAAATGTCTCAGGCTTTGGGTAGCGACGCCTCGGAAACCAGCTTTGATTCGATAACGGATTATCGGGGCAATGAGGTTTTTATTGCCTACACGCCGGTAAACCTGAACGGCGTTCATTGGCGGGTAGAGGCCAAAATTGACAAGGCCGAGGCGCTGGCCCCGGCGGGCTTTATTTTCAGGCGCATTATGTTGATGGTGGGCCTCTCCATTCTATTGGTGACGGCGGTTGCCTTTTTTGTGGCCTACGGCATTACCGCCCCTTTGGCTGCGGCCACTGATATTGCCCGCAAACTGGCGATTGGCAATATCGACCAGCAAATATCCATTCGCAACCGTAATGAAACCGGGGTGATGGCCGAGGCGTTCAGCCAATTGATAACCTATATAAAAGAGATGGCAACCTTCGCCGCCCGGTTGGCTGAAGGAGATTTAACCGTTGAGGTTGAAATCCGTTCCGAAAAAGATGTGCTGGGCGCGGCCTTTGGGCAAATGGCTCAGAGCTTGCGGCAACTGACCGCGCAAGTAGTAGAAAACGCGGGCCAGATGACGATGGCCTCCCGGCAACTGACCGATATTGCCGGTCAGGCCGGCGGGGCAACCGAGCAAGCCGTCGAAAGAATTCAGCGGGTGTCATTGGGCATTAACCGGCAAACGCAACAACTGGAGCATGTATCGTTAATTGTCAGGCAACTGACCAACGCCATTGACGGCGTGGCTCAAGGCGCTCAGGAGCAAGCCACCGCCGCCGGCAAAACATCGCACATTACCGGCGAACTGATGTCGAACATTAATCAGATGACGGCCAACGCGCAAGCCGGCGCGGACGGCTCCCGGCAATCGGCCAAAATTGCCCACGGCGGCCAACAAACCGTGCAGCAGACCGTAGCCGGGATGGTTAATATTAAAGCCGCTTTTGAAGAACTGACCGAAAAAATACAGGAAATGGGCCGGCGGTCCGAGCAGGTTGGGATGATTGTGGAAACCATCGACGATATTGCCTCGCAGACCAACCTGTTGGCTCTCAACGCCGCCATCGAAGCCGCCCGCGCCGGGGAACACGGCAAAGGCTTTGCCGTGGTGGCCGATGAAGTGCGTAAGCTGGCCGAGAAATCAGCCGCCGCTACCGGAGAAATCAGCCGGCTCATCGAAAATATTCAGCAAACCACCAACGCCGCAGAAAAATCCATGAAACACGGCGTGGAACTGGTTAATACCGGCATGGAAAACGCGCACCAGGCCGGCGAAGCCCTGCAACATATTTTGCAATCGGCAGAAGAAGTCAAACTTCAGGTTGAAGAAGTTTCCCGCGCCACCGGGAGCATGGAACACTCTTCGCGTGATTTGGTGGATGCCATTGATACGGTATCGGCGGTGATTGAAGAGAATACCGCCGCCACCGAAGAAATGGCCGCCGGTTCGGCAGAGGCGTTGCAGGCTATTCAGGATATTGTGCTGGTGAGCGAGGAAAATAATCTGGCCGTCGCCGACGTGGGCAGCGCCGCCGAAGAAATGAGCGCCCAGGTGCAAGAGGTGCTGGCCTCTGCCCAGGCGTTGAACCAACTGGCCGACCAGTTGACTGTTACGGTTTCTATCTTCAAACTTGGCAACGAAGAAGATATTATCAATCAGCTCAATATGTTCAAATACGCGCATATTCGCTGGGTAGAACGCATAGAAGAGATGCTGGCCGGCCGGTTGACCTTGCAGGAAGATGAAATCGACTTGCCCACAGCGTGTATTTTAGGGCAGTGGTATTATCAGGCCGGAGCGGAACAATACGGCGACCGCCCCGAATTTATCGCCATTGAAGAACCGCACCGGCAGTTGCACCAGGCCGGCCGGGCCGCCGTGGTTGCCTGCAACCAGGGCGACCATCAGCAGGCGGAAACGTTGCTGCAACAGGCAGCGCAAAATTCCGCCGATATTGTTTCCGCCCTTGACGGGCTGGCGGAATATATCACCTCATCCTAATTATCAGTAACATAAAGGAGTGTATGGCATGGAAAATCAACTGGTTATTTTTACGCTGGCCGGGCAGAGCTATGGCGTGAATATTGCCGTGGTAGACGGCATTATTAAACTACAGGATATTACCAAAGTGCCCCACGCCCCCGGTTTTGTGATGGGCATTACCAATTTGCGCGGCACTGTTTTGCCGGTGATTGATTTGCACACGCGATTCGACCTGCCGCCGGAAGAGGCCACCCGTGATTCCCGAATTATTGTGGTGGAAAGCAACGGCTCAAAAATCGGCATGGTCGTCGATGCTGTGACCGAGGTGCTGCGCGTTCCGGCTGAAGCCATCGAGCCGCCCGCCCCCCTGATGATTACCATCAATTCCGCCTTCATCACCGGCATTGCCAAAATAGCGGACCGGCTGGTCATTTTGCTTGACCTGGCGCAAGTGCTGAACGCCCAGGACCATATGGCTTTGCAAAACCTGTCGGTGGCGGTGTAACAGGCAGCGCTGCTCAGGGCGTTTTATACTCAACAGCGTCATAAAGTAACAAGGATTCACAGGAATTCGTGATACTTTGTGATGCTGGACAGTATATATGTTAGTTCGGGGTAGGGACAACCCTTGTGGTTGCCCTGTGTTTCAGCCCGAATTTGGGCGACC
>JAJRUC010000472.1 GCA_024278015.1 Chloroflexota bacterium | reverse complement strand
CTCGTGAGGGGGGAGAATGTAACACTTCCCCCCGTCAACGGGGGGATTGAGGGGGGTAAAAAATGGCAAAGCCGCTCTAATTGGTAACTTTATCTCTGATGCCTGAGTAGTTACTGTTATTTTATGACGCGGTTGAGTATAGCTAACGGCTGAAAGCCAAATTGCCCCCGGCTAAATGACTATATTTAACAAATAGCCCGTAAAGACAATCGCTATGCCCACAATGGCGATGAATATGACGATGAGTTGCGGTTTGAGTACTTTTCGCAAAATGAGCATCTCCGGCAAACTGAGGGCCACTACCGACATCATAAAGGCCAGCACCGTGCCCAGTGCCGCCCCTTTTTCCATCAATGCGTATACCACCGGAATGATGCCCGCCGCGTTAGAATACAACGGAATACCAAACGCCACTGCCACCGGCACCGACCACCATGCAGAACGCCCCATAATATCAACCATAAAATCTTCTGGTACGTAGCCGTGAATGCCCGCACCAATGGCAATGCCGATGACGACAAAGAGCCAGACTTTGCCGGCAATTTCGCGGGTGGCGCGGTACGCTTCGGCCAAACGGGTATCGGGGGTGGGTTTTTGACCAAAGCCCGTCGCGGCCTGCCCCACCTGCATCTGCCACACAAAATCTTCCACGTAGCGCTCCAGCTTCAACTGGCCGATGATGATTCCGCTAACGATAGCCACAATCAAACCCGTAGCCATATACAGCCCGGCAATCTTCCAGCCGAACATACCGAAGAGCATAGCCAACGCAATCTCATTGACCATCGGGGTGGCGATTAAAAACGAAAAGGTGACCCCCAGCGGAATGCCGCTTTCTACAAAGCCGATGAACAGCGGCACCGCCGAACACGAGCAAAACGGCGTAACCACGCCCAGTCCCGCCGCCAACACATTGCCAATGCCTTGCCGTTTGCCGCCCAACAAGGCGCGGGTCTTTTCGGCGCTGAAAAACGAGCGGATGAATGTGACCAGAAAAATCATGCCCGCCAGCAAGAGTAAAATTTTAGGGACATCGTACAGAAAAAAGTTGACCGCCTGGCCGAACCTGCTCTCCGGCGAAAGCCCGAACAGCCCGTAGGTCAGCCAATCGGCCAGGTTTTGCAATTGTGCCCAGACTACCAGCCACACTACAATGACTCCCGTCGTCAAAGCCGGAAGCTGCCAGGCTGGGCGCTGTGAGGTTGGAGACGAAAATGAAATCGGTTGAGTTGCCATATCATTGCTCCTGAGTGATAAAAATTGATGTTGTCATTCGGGTCTGGCCCCCTTCCGGGCCGCACAGATTATTTCTCTCCTTCACCCGCTCCGGGTCGAAAAACGTTTTCAACCAGGTATGCCAGTGCGCTATAGCCGCTTTATTGACGCTATAGTATATCCAGCGCCCGTCAACCGCATCGCGGCGGCTACTGACCAGACCGGCCTGCCGCAAAACGCGCAAGTGATGCGACAGCAAGTTAGCCGGTATGTCGAGCATGTCGGTCATTTCGCAATTACAGGTATCGCCATCCATCAGAATGTTGAAGATGCGCAGGCGGTTGGGGTCGGAAAGGACTTTAAAAATTGCGGCGGCATCACTCAAGGCCGTTTCATCTATTAAAATTGACATTATTTCACATCCCTTCATACTATTCAACATCTATTGAAGTATTACAGTAAAAAAAATATCGGCCAAACACTTCAACTATCATCGAACTAATTGCAATATACCGCTGTTTTTATAACGAGTCAAATTAAAACACGCCCCGTCGTAACCCGCTGATTGCAAAAAAACGTCATTTTGCAGTATAATCCAATTAAATAGCCCGATTTTATTTTGATGAGGCATAACGTGATAATGACTATCTCCCAAAAATATTATCTCAAATTTCCGGCCCCATTGTTGCTGCTGTTGCTGCTCGCGATGCTCGCCGGGTGCAGGCCGGCCTATGCTCAGGAAACCCTGCCCTTTATTGACCTGAGCCGGCGCGAGCCGCTCTCTGCCGCCCCGTCGAAGGTCATTCCGTTGCGCATGGCGGTGGCGGCCATTATCTCGCCGCAGGGAACGGCGGAAAGTTACGCGGAACTGGCGAATTATATCAGCAAAAAACTGGGCCGCCCGGTTGAACTGGTGCAGCGCCTGACCTACGCGGAAGTCAACAAGCTGATTGCGGACAATAGTGTTGATTTTGCTTTTGTGTGTACCAGCGCCTATATTATCGGCTCGGATGATTTTGGCATGCAATTGTTGGTGGCCCCCCAGGTAGAGGCGCAAACGGTGTACTATTCCGTGCTGATTGTGCCCGCCGACAGCGCCGCCACATCCATTGCCGATTTGAAGGGCGCAACCTTCGCCTTTACCGACCCCTTAAGCTTTAGCGGGCGCACGTACCCCACCTATCTGCTGAAGCAATTGGGCGCCACCCCGGAAAGTTTCTTTGGAGACACGTTTTTTACCTACAGCCATGACAAAGCCATTGAAGCAGTGGCCGAGCATGTAGCCGACGGCGCGGCGGTGGATAGTTTGGTGCTGCGCTATGCGCTGGAAAACGACCCCACCCTGGAAGACAAAATCAACGTCATTTACACCTCGCCGCCGTTTGGTATTCCGCCGGTAGTGGTATCGCCGAACCAATCGCCGTATTTAAAATCGCTGTTGCGCAATACCCTGCTTGAAATGACCACCAACGCCGAAGGGTTGCGCATCCTGAACCAACTCGGCTTTGATAAATTCATCATCCTCAATGACGATGCCTACGCCTCCGCCCGCAAGATTATCGCTGAAACCGGAGCGTATCTGAAATGAGCGCCCTGGCGGCCCGGCTGCAAGCCCTGCCCCGATGGCTGGGCAATCCCAACGCATGGTGGGCGCTGGCCGGGGGAGTGAGTATCCGCACCAAAATTTTGGGGATTATCCTGGCGCTCACGGTCATTTTGGGGTTGGGCATTACCTGGCAGGTACGCCTTGCTACCCGCGTCACGTTGATTGGCGAGCTGGAAAATCGCGGGCGCAGTATTACCAACGATTTGGCAACCCGCAGCGTTGACCCAATTCTGCTGAACGACACCTTCGCCTTGCATGAACTGCTGGTAGAAACGCTGGAAAATCACCCCGATGCCGAATATGCGTTTGTAGTAGACGCGCAAGGGTATATTTTGGCGCATACCTTTGACGGCGGCTTCCCCGGCGCGCTCATCACCTTAAATACACCGGACGACGACTCTTCCATCCACCAGAAAATTTTTGAAAGCAACGCCGGCATTATCCATGATTTTGCCGCCCCCATCTTCGATGCCCGCGCCGGCATGGTGCGCGTCGGCATGAATGAAACCCGCCTGCAAACCGTTATCAACGTGCTGACCACCCAGCTTTTGCTCACCACGCTGCTGGTGGCCGTGGTTGGCATTGTGGCCGCCAGTTTGCTGACATGGCTGCTCAGCCGCCCCATTCTGGCCCTGGTAGAAACCACCCGGCGCGTTGGGCAGGGCGATCTTTCGGTCAACGCTCCCCATTGGGCAGATGATGAAATTGGCACGCTGGGCGACGCTTTCAATCAAATGGTGGCCGATCTGAAAGCCAGCCGGCAAGCCGTTATTGAAAAAGAGAGCGCCCGCACCCATTTGCTGGCAAAATTAATTGACGCGCAAGAAGATGAGCGCCGTCGCATTGCCCGCGAACTGCACGACGGCGTGGGGCAAGCCCTCACATCCATTATGGTGGGCCTGAAAATCTTGAACCAACTGAACAGCATTGATGAAAGAACAACCAAACGCGCCGAACTGCGCCGGATTGCCGGCGAATCGCTGGAGCAGGTTCGCCTGTTGGGCCGCCAGTTGCGCCCCAGCATCCTGGATGATTTGGGGCTTTCGGTGGCGCTGGAACGGTACGGCAGCGAGTTTTCAAAACTGTATCCGCACGTTACTGTAGATGTTCACAGCTCGCTTTCAGTGCGCCTGCCCCACACCACCGAAACTTCCCTCTATCGAATTATGCAAGAGGCCATGACCAATGCCGCCCGCCACGCCGATGCCCGCGCCATCAGCGTGTTGCTGGCGCAGCGCGGCAATCGGGTGCAGGCCATTGTGGAAGATGACGGGCACGGGTTCAACCCTCACACCGCCCGCGCCAAACGAAATAGCGTGGGGTTGCACAGTATGACCGAGCGGGCTGAATTGCTTGGCGGAAAAATCGCCATCGAAAGCGGCGAGAACGGCACAACCGTTTATATCGAGGTGCCATTATGAGGAACCCCATCCGCATTTTTTTGGCCGATGACCATGCTGTCTTGCGCGCCGGCCTGAAATCGCTGTTGAACGCCGAAGCCGATATGGAAGTGGTGGGAGAAGCAGGCGACGGCAACTCGTGTATTGAAGCGGTGGTCGCCATGAAACCGGATGTCGTCTTGCTGGATGTGAATATGCCGGACTGCAACGGACTGGAAGCCCTGCCTGAAATTCGCCGCAAGGCGCCCGACAGCCGTATCCTGATTTTAACCATGCACGATGATGCGGAATATTTGCGGAAGGCGCTGGCGTTGGGCAGTGCGGGCTATATTTTAAAACAATCGGCGGATACGGAACTGCTGTCCGCTATTCGCACCGTGTACAATGGCGGCGTGTTTCTGCACCCCGGCCACACCAGAATTTTACTGGAAGATGCCCTGCGCGCCTCTACCCCCCACCCGGTGGACGACCCGCTTGGTATTTTAAGTGACCGCGAGTTGGAGGTACTGCACAAAATTGCGCTGGGGCACACCAACAAGGAAATCGCCGAAATGCTGTTCCTCAGCGTAAAAACCGTTGAAACCTACAAAGCGCGGGTGATGCAAAAGCTTGATTTGCGCACCCGCGCCGCGCTGGTGCGGTTTGCCCTTAAACATGGCTTGCTGGACGAAGAGCGATAAGCAAAGGAATTATGCCCCCGCCGGCAAACCGCCATCAGAACAAAAGCGTAAAAACGGCGGTCAACGACAGTTTTGGGGCGTGTGAGGATTTTCCCCACACGCCCCTGCTGTTTTTCCCCACGCAACTTGTCGGTATCCCCCACGCCCCCCAAAAATCAGCGGGTTTCTCCCGCTATAAATCTCGCCATCATTTTGTTACAATTAGAATAATCAAATTAGTTGTACTCCGAGCCTGTGTTGCCTGCGGATAATCTGTTTATGGCAGCAAGCCGCTAACCGATGTTAGCCGGGGTGGTGGCAAAAACGCCATCGCCTGCCACATACGCAAAGGAGATATCATCCCTGCCGGGACAAGGTCTCTTTTTTTGTTTGGCTCGGAAGCAACAAATCTTTTATATACCTTAGGAGGAGGTTCAAATGCCAGATATTCTTATCCAGGAAAACCTCATGGTGCGGATGCAGGAAGATATTAAACGCGCCCTGCAAAAGCCGGAAGCCCAACGGCACTGGGTTATGGTGATAGACACCCGCAAATGCGTGGGCTGTAATGCCTGCACCGTCAGTTGTGTGGCCGAAAACAAGTTGCCGCCCGGTATTGTGTATCGCCCGGTGCTGGAACAGGAAATCGGCACCTACCCCAACGTGGGCAAACGCTTTATGCCCCGCCCCTGTATGCAGTGCGACAACCCGCCGTGCGTGCCGGTGTGCCCCGTCAACGCCACCTGGAAACGTGATGACGGCATCGTTGCCATTGATTACGAGGCTTGCATCGGTTGCCGCTACTGTATTACGGCCTGTCCCTACTCTGCCCGCACCTTTGACACCGGCCACACCTACAGCGAAGGTACGCCGGAACAGATGCAATACGAGCTGGAGCCAAACTTCGAGTACGGCCGGGAATGGCCCCGCGATGAAGGCTCCCCCATCGGCAACGTCCGCAAATGCCACTTCTGCCTGCACCGCTTGAATGAAGGTGAACTGCCCGCTTGTGTGACTACCTGCATCGGTATGGCTAACTATTTCGGCGATGTCAACGACTCGGACAGTATTGTTGCGGCACTAATTGCTTCGCCGAATGCGATACGTCTCAAAGAAGAAATGGGCACTGAACCGAGTGTCTATTACCTGGTTTAGCGGGAGGACTGAAAAAATGAAAAAATTGGCATGGCCTGTGGCTATAATTCTGTTTCTGGTTGGCCTGGTTGGTGTTTACCAACGTTTAACGCTGGGGCACACCGGCGCTAACTACGGCAGCTACGTTCCCTGGGGATTGTGGGTTGCCGCCTACATTTATTTCATTGGTTTAAGCGCCGGGGCATTCCTGCTCTCTGCGCTGGTTTATGTATTCCAGATAAAACTGCTGAAGCCTGTCGGCAAGCTGGCCCTGTTCACCGCCTTGTCTACCCTGGTGGCGGCTATGTTCTCCATCTGGATGGACCTGGGCCACCCGGAACGGGCCTGGGAAATGATTTTCCGCACCAACTTCGGCTCAATGATGGGCTGGATGATTTGGCTTTACTCCGCCTATTTTGTGTTGCTGCTGGTTGAACTCTGGTTTGCTATGCGCCGCGATATGGCTGTCTGCGCCGATGAACCCGGCTTCAAAGGCAAACTGTGCAGTTTTCTCACCTTCGGCAAAAAAGACGTTTCCGATGCCTCTGCCCAAAAAGATATGAAGACGCTGCGTATTCTCGGCTCCGTCGGCATACCGCTGGCAATCGCCTTTCACGGCGGGGTGGGCGCGTTGTTTGGCGTCGTCGGTGCGCGTCCATACTGGAACAGCGGTATCACCCCGATAGCCTTCCTGATTGGGGCGCTGGCCTCCGGCGGCGCGCTGTTCACCTTCGTCGCCGCCTTCTGGGGCCCCAATCGCGGCAGTGAACAGCACAAACAAATTATTTCCTTCCTGGGCAAAATTGTCATTGGACTGTTGCTGTTTGACCTGTTGCTGGAATGGGCAGAATATTCCACCAGCCTGTATGCCGCCATCCCCGCCCACACCGAAGGGCTGAATCTCATTCTCTTTGGGAACTACTGGTGGGTATTCTGGATTATCCATCTTTTGCTTGGCGCAGTTGTGCCCATCCTGCTCATTATTTTTGCCGGGAAAAATATCAACGCAGTGGCAACTGCCGGGGCGCTGATTGCCGTCACCTTCCTCAGCGTCCGCCTGAACATCGTCATCCCCGCCCTGGCCGTTGAAGAGCTGGAGGGGTTGAAAAATGCCTTCACCGGGCCGGGTCTCAGCTTCAGCTATTTCCCCAGCAGCATGGAATGGCTCTTCTTCCTGTGGACGGTATCGGTGGCCGGGCTAATCTTCTTGCTGGGATATAGCCTGTTACCGTTAGTCAGCCAGAAAAAGGAGGTGGCGTAATTATGACCGCCAAAAATAAAACAATTCTTAACGAAAATGTAACCCGTCGAGACTTCCTGAAAACCAGCGCCTTTGTGGGCGGCACAGCGGCCCTCGCCGGTGGTATGCCACTGGTGCAAAAAACATTCTCGCCGGACAACGGCGCCGCGCCCGCCCGCCACAACGGCGGGGCGGAATACCTGCTCAACAAAGCCGAACACATCATCCACACCGTATGCCTGAACTGCCACACCGCTTGCAATGTAAAAGCCAAAATTCAGGATGGCGTGCTGGTAAAGGTTGACGGCAACCCCTACAGCCCCCAAACCTTGCTTCCCCACCTGCCGGAAGCAACTCCTTTGGCAGAGGGCGCCAAAATTGACGGCATTATCTGCCCCAAAGGGCAAGCCGGAGTGCAAATTGCCAACGACCCCTACCGCCTGCGCAAGGTGCTGAAACGGGTTGGCGCGCGCGGCTCCGGCAAATGGCAAACCATAGACTTTAATCAGGCGGTGAGCGAAATTGTCAACGGCGGCAATCTGTTCGGTGAAGGGAATGTGGACGGGCTGAAAGACATTCGCAGGCTGACTGACCCCGAATTGGCAAAAGCGCTGGCCGCCGATTCGGCAGCCGTGGCCGGCGGCGACATGACCATCGACGCATTTAAAGCCAAACACGCCGCCCATCTGGATTTGATGATTGACCCCAATCACCCCGATGCCGGCCCGGTGAACAACCAGTTCCTGCTTGTGGGCGGGCGTATTGAACACGGGCGCAAAGAGCTTGCCAAACGCTTCACCTACGATGGCTTCGGTTCGGTCAACTTCTTCCTGCACACCACCATCTGCGAACAAAGCCAGCACATTTCTTACTATGAAATGACCGGGCACAAAAAAGACCACCTCAAACCGGACAGCCTGCACAGCGAATTTATCATCTACTTCGGCACCGGCGCCTTTGAAGCCAACTTCGGCCCCACCAATATGGCGCCTAAAATCACCAACAACCTGGTTGATGGCCGCCTGAAGATTGCCGTGGTAGACCCTCGCTTCAGCAAAACCGCCGCCAAAGCCTGGAAGTGGGTTCCCATTAACCCCGGCGCTGACGGCGCTTTGGCGCTCGGTATGACCCGCTGGATTATTGAAAACGAACGCTACGACAAAACCTATCTGGAAAATCCAAATCAGGATGCCGCCAAAGCGGACGGCGAAACCAGCTCCACCGACGCCACCCATCTGGTACGCACCGATGACATGGTGCTGCTGGCCCCCGCCGATGCCGGGCTGGACGGCGAAGGCTACGTAGTTATGCAAGATGGCGCCCCCGCCCTGTCTGACACCGCCGCCGGCGGCGAACTTTTTGTGGACGCCACGGTCAACGGTATTCCGGTCAAATCGGTTTTCCAGCTACTGACGGAACGCGCGCAAGAATATTCGCTGGATGAATACGCTGCCATCGCAGGCATTAAAAGCCGTGATATTATTGAACTGGCCGACGAATTTACCAGCCACGGCAAAAAAGCCGGCACCGAATTTTATCGCGGCCCGGTACAGCACACCAACGGCTACTATAACGGCACGGCTATCATCACCTTGAACATGCTCATCGGCAACGCAGACTGGAAGGGTGGCCTGTCAGCCGGTGGCGGCCACTGGCACGAAGACGGCTCCAAACCCGGCGCCCCCTTCCCCAAAGGGACACTCACCAAAGCCCCCGGCGGATTGCATAAATTCGGCATCCACATCAACCGCGAAAAGGCCGGCTACGAAAAAAGCACCTATTTTGAAGGCTATCCCGCCAAACGCCCGTGGTATCCCTTCACCAAAGAACTGTATCAAAACATCATTCCCAGCGCCACCGTCGGATACCCGTACAAAGCCAAGGCAATGCTTCTGCAAAAAGGCACGCCCGTATTGTCGTCGCCCGCCGGACACAAGCAAATCAAGATGCTGCGCGACTCCAAAAACATCCCGTTGTTCATTGCCTGCGACATCACCGTGGGCGAAACCAGCATGTACGCCGACTACATCTTCCCCGACCTGAGCTATCTGGAACGTTGGGGGATGCCGCACACCTCGCCCGACATCAACAGCAAATACAGCAAGGTTCGGCAACCCGCCGCGCCGCCCGTCACCGAAAATGTAGTGGTGGACGGCGAAGAAATGCCCATCAGCTTTGACTCGTTGTTACTTGCCGTCGGCAAACAATTGGGCATGGCAGGGTTTGGTAAAGATGGTCTGGGCGAAGGCTGGAACTTCAACCGCCCCGAAGATTATTATCTGGCAATGGCCGCAAATATGGCCTTTGGCGATAAAGAGGATGGCTCGGAAACGCTCCCTGCCGCCGATGATGAAGAAATGCGTATCTTCCGGGCGGCGCGCGCCCACCTGCCGAAGTCCGTCTTCGATGAAGAAAAATGGAAAGCCGCCGTACCCGCCAATTTGTGGCCCAACGTGGTTTACCTGCTTAACCGGGGCGCTCGCGCCGAACCGGCCGCCAAAGCCTTCAAGGGCAACAAAATCGGGCATACCTCCAAACTCAAATGGCATTTCTTTGTGGAAGAAGTCGGCAAAGCCAAACACAGCATGACCGGCGAACGCTTCAGCCCCCTGCCCGTTGTGGAGCCGGTGAAAGACGCCGCCGGCAAGGAAATCAAGGATGACGGCTTCGATATGCACCTGATTACCTATAAAGAAGTGACCGGCGGGCAAAGCCGAACCGTTTCATCAACCTGGTTGCAATATGCCCTTCTGCCCGAAAACTTTGTGCTGATAAACCGCCGGGACGCCCTTAAACGCGGCCTGAAGAGCGGCGACACAGTGCGCGTAATGTCTGCCAGTAACCCCGAAGGCAAAGTTGACCTGGGCAACGGCAGCACCTACGACGTGGTGGGCACGGTGAAAGTGGTGGAAGGTATCCGCCCCGGCATCATCGCCGCCAGTTGGAGCTACGGCCACTGGGCCTACGGCTCTACCGACGTGGAAGTGGACGGGCAAATTGTTAAAGGTGATTCGCGCCGTAAACGGGGTATTGTCCCCAACCCGGCCATGCGCGTTGACCCCGCGCTGGGCGACGTGACCCTGACCGACCCCATTGGCGGCAGCGCCAGCTTCTACGATACTCATGTTCGGATTGAAAAAACATAATCATTCCTTCCTCCCGTTGATTGGGATGGAGGCCGAAACTTCGGCCTCCATCCCGTTTTTTCAATCACTTCGGCAAATTTTTTGCGCGTCAATACATCTAATTATATGGATATACAGATATATCAGGCGAAAAGATTACAGTTGGAGGAATATCAGTGAAAAAGTATCTGATTCTTATGGGCAGCCTCTTCATCGTTTTGACGGCTCTGGTAGCCTGCGCCCAAACCAACGCCGCCACCCCGCCGCTCCCGATGACCGCCACGTCCGATGCCGCCGCCTATTGGGGCAAAGTTGCAGCCGCAAAGCAGGCTTACACCGCAGGCCGCTTCGATGAGGCCGCTTCGCTGGCGCGAGAAGCCGCCGGTCTCAACCCGGCAGACAACGCTGCCTGGAATTTACTGGAAGAAGCCGCCGTCGCCTCGGCGGGCGACGACTACCTGAAAAACCTGCCCGCCGGCCGGTACCGCATCAAGCCCCTTAATTTTGTTGCCAATCAGGTCAACGGCACAAAATATTTCATTCTGGACGTGCGTGAACCGGATGAATTTGCCGCCGGACACATCGAAGGGGCAATCAATATCCCCTTGCGCCAACTGGGCGACAATATTTCCAGATTGCCGGAAAACAAATCTGCGCCAATGGTGGTCTACTGTCACACTCAAAAACGTGCCACCCACGTCCTGGTGGTTTTGCGCGAAATGGGATACACTAATATCTATAATCTGGAGGGCGGCATCGTGGGGTATCAGGACTGGATAGACAATAACCCCTTGCCCACCCCCGGCCCCACCCCCACCTTTGAACCGGAAGGCCCAAGCTGTTGACCAATTGCCGGGCAATTATGAATGATGAATGGTGAATGATGAACCGGACAAGTCATTCACAATTCACAATTCACAATTCACCATTCATCATTCATCACTCACCATTATGAAATTATTACTGGCCTTCACCCCCTTCCATACCCCCGCCTCCCCGCCTTTTGGATTGGCCTGCCTGAAGGGCGAGTTGGCGCGCGCCCGCCCCGATGTCGCCGTCAAAACCGTTGACTGGAACCTGGCGTTTTTTCGCCGTTGGCTGACGGGCGCTATGCCCGACTTGTGCCGGCACCACCCCACAAACCTGCTTGGGGCGGTATGCCCCTGGTTGCTGGTGCAAAACGGCGCCGGGCAAGCCCTCCTCAAGGCGCTCACCCGCTTGCCGCAAACGCCCGCCGGGCAAGATGCCTACATGCAAGCCGCGCAATCGCTGGATGAGCTGTACAACCGGCTGGCGCACCTGTATCACGACCTGCTGTTCCCGTTTGTAGAAGGCCGCCAGTCCCTTTCAGAGGCCGCCGTCAACGACATTTTCGGGGCAGAACTGGCCGACATTGAAGCCGAACAGCCGGACGTAGTCGGCTTTTCCATTCTGACCGAACAAAATCTGCTGTATGCGCTGGCGCTGGGAAAAGTCATCAAACAGCGTTTCAATATCCCCCTTGCCTTTGGCGGGGCAATGATGTCTCATCTCAAGGCGAGGGAACTGCTTGGCGCGTTCCGCCGGCTCGATTTTGTCTTTTTTGGGGAAGCGGAAGGTAGTATTGTAGATTTTGTAGATGCCTGGGAGAACGGGAATTTCAATTCGGTGGGAGGATTGGCGTTTCGGCGGGGAAAAAAAATTGCGGAACATCAGCCCACCCGACCCTTGAACATCGCCCAGCTTCCCCCGCCCGATTTCAGCGATTTTCCACTGCGCCACTACCTTTCTCCCGCTCCGGTGTTGCCCATCATCACCAGCCGGGGTTGTTACTGGGGCAAATGCGCCTTTTGCAGCCACACCCGCCCCTATGGCCCCGCCGTGCGCATCCGCAAACCGGACGCGGTAATTGACGAAATGGCCCATCATATAAAAACCACCGGCGCGCGGCACTTCCTTTTTGTGGATGAAGCCATCTCGCCGAACATGTTGCGGCGGCTCAGCAAAGCCATTATCAAGCGCGGGCTGGATGTGCGCTTTGGCACAGAGGGCATCCGCGTTGAGCGGGGCTTCGATGAGCCGTTGCTGGCGCTGGCGCATCGCGCCGGATTGCGCTGGCTATACGTCGGCATTGAAAGCGGCACGCAACGCCTGCTCAATTTAATTGACAAAGGGATTGACATCGCTGAAGTGGAGCGATTCATTGAACGATGCCACCGGGTCGGGATTGTGCCGCAACTGTCGTTCATCATCGGCCTGCCCTCTACCACCCCCGCAGAATTGCAGAATGAAATTTCGTTTTTAAAGCGCTATCCGATGGACAGCTCATCGTTTGTGCTGTTGCTCGGCTCGCCGATGTATGACCGCCCCGCTGATTTCGGCCTCCGCATCGAAGACCAGCAGGTACTCTATCGCACCAAATTTGGCGACGTGCATGCGCCGCGATTCCATTTTTCCATCGAAGCCGGACTCTCGCCCGCCGAAGCGGACGCAATGGTGGAAGCAGCGGGCGGGCGCCGCAAAATGCGCCCTCATTTGGGCGAAGTGCATGCCACCCTGCTGGCCGACACCAACTTTTTCCGCACCGAAACGCGCCCGCCCACGCCCCCGTCCGGCGCCGATGTGGCGCTGAAAACGCTCTCCCGGCAGCGGCAAGCCGCCACCGGCGTGGATGCCCGCTGGTTTTTGCACATGCTTGGGGCGCTGGAAAGCCTGGGACGGCTGGAAGAAGCCTTCACCATCGCCCAGGCGGGACTTGCGGCGCACGGAAAAACCCCCGCCACCCGCGCGGCGTTCCTGCTCCATTTAGCCACCATCCTGAATTACGGCAATCAACCGGAACAGGTATTGCGCCTGCTAAACTCCATCAAGGGGCAGGCCGCGCCCCTGCCGGCCCTGCGCGGCGAGCGGGCGCGGGCGCTGTTTGCGCTGAACCGCCACAGAGACGCTCTGGCGGAACTCCGCGCCATGCCGGCAAACGGATACGAAATTCAGTGGGCATACTACATTCAGGGCTTGTGTTTTGAAACGCTCGGACGGTATGAAAAGGCGCTGAAATCTTTTGAAATTGCGGAAAAACGGCAGTGGTATGAGCCGGAAATCAATGATGCGAAAGCGCGTTGTCTGGCCGCTTTGCATCGAAACGCGGAAGCGGAAGCGGAGCAGGCCAAAGCCGCGCGGAAACGTCGCTGTTCGGGATAAAATTCAGGGGAAAAGAATCGCCCACAACGGCGGGCCCAAAATCAGCAAGCCGACCGCCACGGCCATAATTGCCAAAAGCAGAACGGCCCCGGCGGCGGAATCTTTGGCAATTTTAGCCAGGGGATGAAACTCCGGCGAGACCAAATCCACGACCGCTTCGATGGCGGTGTTCAGGATTTCGGCGGCAAAGACCAGGCCGATGGTCAGGGCCAGAATGGCCCACTCCCCGGCAGAGAGGCCGGCCCACGCTCCCAGCACCACCACCCCGATGGTGATGGTCAGATGAATTTGGGCGTTGCGTTGGGTGCGCAACACATACCGGATTCCGGCAAAGGCAAATTTAAAACTCCGCCAAACCAACGAGGCTCGCACAGGAATTTTACGCTTCGGTTGGTTTAACGTGCGACAGGCCGTGCCGCATCAACAAGCGGGTTTGCAATTGCCACATTGCCCCTTTTTGGGCCGGGGTATCGTGGTCGTATCCGGCCAAATGCAACAACCCGTGAATGGTCAGCAACAGGATTTCTTCGGCGGGGGAGTGTCCGGCGGCAGCCGCCTGGGCCTGGGCCACCGGAAAGGCGATGACAATATCGCCCAGCCAGGGGGCCGGCTCTCCGGCAGGGACAAAGGGGTCTGCCTCTGCCTGGTTCGGAACAATGGCCGGAAAGGAAAGGACGTCGGTGGGGGCGTCAACCCCGCGATAGCGGCGGTTCAGCCGCTGAACCGCGTCGGCAGTGGTGATGACCACGCTCACGTCAATATCTGCGGCCGGCAGGCAGGCTTGCAGCGCGCTGCGGGCCACAGCCTGCAAGCGGACATCATCCACAAATTCCAGAAAATCATCGTCAATTTGAATATCAATCATCGTCTTGCCGCGTCATTAGCCTGTAACGCGCCGCCCGAAACAGGCTTGTCTTGCGTTTGCGTTTCGGCAGAAACATCCGCCCGCTGAACGCCGAGCGGCAGCGGCGGCAGCGGCCCGGTCTCTTCTTTGGTTTCGTCCTGACCGGGGTATTTGATGCGAGGATGGGACACCCCCTGCAAAACGTCGATGAAGGCCAGCCGAATCTGCTCCAGGTCTCTCATCGTCAGGCCACATTCATTAAACTGCCCCGATTTCATCCGGTCGGAGATGGTGCGCTTGACGATGTTGTCAATTTCTTCGGGAGATTGCGGTTGCGCGGACCGGACGGTGGCCTCGCTGGCATCGGCCAGCATTAAAATGGCCGTCTCTTTTGTTTGCGGTTTGGGGCCGGGATACCTGAATTTGGCCCGGTCAACCCTGGTTTCGTCGCCGGCGGCGGCTTGAACCGCCTTGTGATAAAAGTAGCCCACCACCTCTGTGCCGTGATGTTGGCTGATAAAAGCCTGTATCACCGAAGGCAGACGATATTTTTTCGCCAGTTTCAGGCCGTCGGTCACATGGTCAATGATGATTTCGGCGCTGGTTTTGGGGTCCAGCGAGGTGTGGAGGCTGGCCCCGCCCGGCGGCGAGTTTTCGGTGAAGAAATAGGGGCGCATAATTTTGCCCACATCATGGTAATAGGCCCCCACCCGACACAAAAAGGCGTCGGCTTCAATGCGCTCGGCGGCCTGTTCCGCCAGATTACTGACCAGCAGGCTGTGGTGATAGGTTCCCGGCGCCCGGCGCAACAGTTCGGTCAGCAGGGGCTGGGTGGGGCGCGAGAGTTCGAGGAGTTGGAAATAAGTGACAATATCGGTCAGGCTGCCCACCACAAAAAAGGCCAGCAGGGGCAACCCGGCAGACAGCACCCCGTTCAGCAACCCGGCTCCCAGTTTTGAAAACAGGCTGACCAGTTCGGCGTCATTTTCAAAAAACCGGAAAATGATGATGACCGTGGTGTTGCTTAAAATGGTGAACAACCCGGCCCACAGCAGGGTGTTCAACTGGACTCTGGTGTTGATAGCCAGGCCGACGATAAAGCCGCTCAAAAGGACGTAGGCCAGCACCTCCAGCGAGCCGCCGGCCACGTAGGCTTCCAGCAGGCTTGCCACCAGCGTAACCATCAGGGCCAGTTGCGAATTAAGCAGGGCCGCCACGGTAATGGTTAAGGCCACCACCGGCAAGGTGTAAACGTACACAGACAAGGTAGGGCCGGGCAGGGCAATACGAATGCCGGCCACGTACATCAGCAACAAAATGCTCAAGACAGCCAGCTTCTGGTTGCTCTTCAGGATGTTGGTATGGTAGCGCACCATGTAATAGCCCAGCAGCATCACCAGAATTGTCAGCCAGATGGTGGTTGAAGCAACCTTGCGCCAGCGCGTCTCCGGTTGTTGCAACCCCAGGGCCTGCAAGGTTTCAATTTGTTCGGCGGTGATGCGCTCGCCGTCGCGCACAATCACTTCATCCTGTTCCAGTGTTTTGTAAACCGGCTGAACAGCATCCCGGGCCTCTTGCCGGGCCTGAAAAGTGCGTTCTTCATCGACAAAGGTGTTGGGCTGCACCAAATCTTCCACAATCGAACCGATGACCGCGGCCTCAATGTCGGGCACATCGGCAGAAACCAGCAAATCCAGCCGCCGCCGCACGCTGATTAACTGGCTCTCCCGAATTTCGGTGCGCATCGCTTCGTCCAGCACAAAGCGCACCTCTTGTTTGGCGTCTT
>JAJRUC010000471.1 GCA_024278015.1 Chloroflexota bacterium | reverse complement strand
TGCTCACCCCGTTGACCACCATCGGGCTGATTTTCGGGGGGATGACGGCGCTGCGCGGGCTGAAACGCCCTGCGCGCACCACCCCGCTCGCGTTGGCATTGCTGGCATTCGCGCTGATATTTCTGGCGGCCGTTTCCATCCCCGCCCGGCGCGGCATCCGTTATACCCTGCCGATATTCCCCGCGCTGGATGTGCTGGCGGCGCTGGGGCTGACATGGCTGGCGGCGCGCGTCCGTTTCAGGCGGGGAAAGACGCTGCTGGCGGTGGCGCTGTTCGCGCAGGTGGGGCAAGTGCTGCTCTTCAGCCCGTATTATTTCGATTACACCAATCCGCTGCTCGGCGGCGGGCGCACCGCCCCGAAATTCGTGGTCATCGGCTGGGGGGAAGGGCTGGACCGCGCGGCGGCATACCTGAACCAAAATCCGGAGGCCGCGCAAAAAACAGTGGCGGCGTGGTATAGCCGGCAATTCGCGCCCTATTTTCGCGGGCGCACAGTGGATTTGGCGAGCAATGAACCCGCCTACACCGCCGATTACACCGTTTTTTACATCAACCAGGTTCAACGCCGCTTCCCCTCCGAAGAATTGCTCGACTATTTTGCCGACCGTGAGCCGGAAAAAATCATCAAATTGGGCGGGATGGATTACGCCTGGATTTACCCCGGACCCATCATCGGGCAATTTGACCCGGCTGAATTGAGCGACCAGGTGGGGGCATCGCTGACGGATGCGCTGGTTTTGCGCGGCATAAATTTAACGCAAAAAACAATTCCCGCCGGAGGCACGTTGCCGGTGACGCTTTATTGGCAGGTGATGGGCGCGCTCCCGCCCGATATGAACGTTTCGTTGCGGCTGGTGGATTCGGCGGGCGAGGTGTGGGGGCAGGTTGACCGGCTGCCCATCGGCGGGTTGGTGCGCACCCAAAAATGGCAGCCGGGCGATGTTGTCCGCGATGAATATAGGCTCCCCTTCGCCCCCGCGACGCCGCCGGGTGAGTATTATTTTGAGGTGCGGATGTATAATTTCACCACCGGCGAGGTCTTCGGGGAGGCGAATCAGGTGGGGCAGGTGACGATTTCCGCGCCGAAAAAGGTTGTGTCCCCCCCGGAATTTGAGGCGTGGCTGGTGCGGGAACAGCGGGCGGCGGTCAGTGAGCCGGTGCAAGTGGCGGATGGGTTGGTGCTGATGGGTGATACATTTGCCGGTTTGGAGACTCTGCCCGGCTATCGCCTCTCATTTAAATTATATTGGCGGACGAAAAAACCGTTGTCCGCCGGTACGGCGGTGTGGATAATTGCCCGTTCCGCCATCGGCGATGAATTTCCGTTGGCGACTCTGCTCGTCGGCACGGAAGCCTACCCTGCCGACCAATGGCGGCCCGGCGAGCTGCTGGGGCAAACGGTATCGGTGCGCATTCCCGCCGACATACCCCCCGATGAATACATTTTGCTGGCAAAGGCGGACGGCGCGGCGGCGCTCGGCGCGGTGACGGTGCGGGCGCAGACGCATGAATTTTCGCTCCCTCCCGGTGTCGTTCCCACGGCGGCGCGGTTCGGCGCGGATATTTCGCTGGCGGGCTACACTATCGACCTGAAAAATGAAGCGTTGGATTTGAAACTGTATTGGAAAACCGACCGTTCGCTTGATGAAGACCTGAAGGTATTTGTGCATATCACCGCTGCCGACGGGCATATCATTGCCCAACGAGACCGTATTCCCGCCGCCGGGGCGCGCCCCACGCTCACTTGGGTGGGCGGCGAAATCATCGCCGACAGCTACCACATTCCGGTGGAAAATACCGCCTTCACCGTGTGGGTGGGGCTGTACGACTCGCTCACGGGGGAACGATTGCCCGTCACCGGCAACAATTTGGTGGTCTCCGATAATCGGTTGCAATTGCGAATGACCAATGGCGAGTGACGAGTGACGAATTTCCCCTCTCCCCCAGAGGAGAGGAAATTTCCCTCCTCTTTGAGGGGGGATAAAGGGGGGAGGAATTGGGACCAATAACCAATGACCAATGACGAATCGCCAATCACCAATCGCATAATTCTGCTGACGCTTGCCATCATTTTATATGTTGCCGTTTTCGGCTGGCTGGCGATGCGACAACATGCCGCATTTGAAACCGGCGCGCTCGATTTGGGCAATTACAATCAGGCCATGTGGAACGCCGCCCACGGGCGCGGATTGGCGCTGACCACCATGCCGAATTTCAGCCTGAACCGGATGGGCCTGCACGTGGAGCCGATTCTCTTTTTGCTGGTTCCGCTCTATTGGCTGTTCCCTTCGGCGGTGATGCTGCTGTGGGTGCAGACAGTGGCGCTGGGGCTGGCGGCGTTGCCCCTTTTTCTGATAGCGCGGCGCTGGCTGAAAAGCGAATGGGCGGCGCCGGCGGTGGCGGTGGCGTATCTGCTCCTCCCCGCCACGGAAGCGGTCAACCTGTTCGATTTTCACGCTGTCTCCCTCGCCCCGCTTTTTATGCTGTGGGCGCTTTATTTTCTGGAAAAATCGGTGGGGATGAGTTCAGTTGCGAATGATGAATCACGAATCACGAATCGCGTGAAACTCATTGCCGTCGCCATCCTCTTTCTCATCCTCGCCATGTCCACCAAAGAAGATATTTCGCTGCACGTGTTCATGGTGGGGGTCTATCTGATGGTCATCCGCCGGAAATGGGCGTTGGGGGGCGGTATTGCCGCCCTGGGGATTGCATGGGCGGCGGTGGCGTTTGGGCTGGTCATCCCCGCCTTTCGGACAGGTGGGGGGCAATCGGCATACGTGGGCTTTTTCCCCGCGCTGGGCAGCACCCCGCTGGAAATCGCCCTGTCGCCCCTCACCCGCCCGGCGCTGGTGTGGCGACTCGTCACCCGCCCGGAAAGTTTGCGCGCCCTGATGATGGTTACGCTGCCTTTCGGCTTTTTGAACCTGCTCGGATTGCCCGTGTTCGCTCTGGCTGCGCCCACGCTGGCAATTACCCTGCTCAGCAACAACCCGCTTCAGCAGCAGTACGAAACGTGGCACTACGCCGCCCCCATGCTGCCCTTCATTGCGTTGGCAGCGGCGGACGGGCTGAAACGAATTCAAAATTCAAAATTCAAAATGCACAAATCATTTTACATTTTGAGCTTTACATTTTTCATTGTGGCGATGCCGGGCTACCATTATTTGCGCGGATATTCCCCGCTGGCAAAGCCTTTCCGCCTGCCGGAAGTGACCGCCCATCACCGCATCGGCGCTGAAATTGCCGCCCAAATCCCCCCCGATGCGCCGGTGGTGGCCCAGGCGGAACTGGAGCCGCGCGTCAGCCAACGGCGGCAGGTGGCAATCTGGCAGGGAGAGTTTCCGGTTACGGCCGATTATCTTTTCGTCGATTTGTTTCACCCCAAATTTGTTAATCGGGATAACGCCCAGGTCAACTTTTTGGGCGAGCTGGTTTACGATGAATCGTGGGGCTTTGCCGCTGCCCGCGACGGCTATCTGCTTTTGAAAAAGAATGAAACGCGCCAACTGGCCGATGAATTTTACACCTTCATCCTGCCCGACCCGGCCGATTGGCAATCGGCGCCGGAACTGGCCCGCTTTGGCGATGAACTGGCATTGGTGGGCGTAAAATCGCACACCAACCGCGAGGCCGAACCGCAGGTGACGCTCTGTTTCAGGGTGTTGCGCCAACCCGATACAGATTATTTTGTGCGGCTGTATCTTTTAAACGATGATGATACGCCGGCAGGGGCCACCATCTTTCAGCAGCCCGCGTTGGTCTGGCTGCCCACATTAAAATGGGAGGCGGGGCAGATTGTGCAGGTGCGTTTTAATACTCTGCCGTGGTGGACGGGCGACGGCCGGCACAACCGCTTCGGCTACGCCGTGGCCTTCGCTCGCAAGGGCGGCAATCTGCAAGCCGACCCGTGGGATGCGTCGCTGCGATTGCCCGTCGCCGGGAAATTGGCGTTGCCGGGGAATTTGGCGCGGGTGCAGCGTTTCTATCGACTGGCGGGCATGGCCTATGCGATGAATGATGAATGATGAATGATGAATTGTGAACGATGAATGATGAATGAGCGCGGCAATCGTAGTTTGCGTCAAAAGAGAATCGATTTTGTCATCGGTCCGGCGATTTTTGCCGCCGGACTGGCCGCTTATCTCCACACGTTGGCCCCCACCGTCTTAAACGGCGATGCGGCCCTCTTTCAATTTACGCCATTGGCGCTGGGGATAACGTATCCCACCGGCTACCCGGTGTACATTTTGCTGGCAAAATTATGGCTGGCTGCCTTCCCTTTTGGCGAAATAGCCTGGCGTATGAACCTCTTTTCGGCGGTGGGCGCGGCCCTGGCAATGGCTGTCTTTTACGGTGTGGCCCGGCACATTCTGCGCGCTCGATTGGCGGCCTTCAGCAGTGTGCTGCTTTTTGCTACCCTGCCCACCTTTTGGCGTTGGGCCACCGAAGCCAAAATTTACACCCTTAACATTCTGTTGTTTTCCGTCGCGCTCTATTTTTTTACCCTGCCCCGAAACCCGAAACCCGAAACCCGAAACCTGCTGCCCGGCGCGCTGTTTGACGGTTTGCAGCTTGGCGTTCACAGCACCACCGTGCTGCTGTTGCCGGGCATGGCCTGGCTGATGGCGCAAAAACTGCGCGGGCGGCTGACCGTCAAACGCGCGGCAGCCACCCTGGCGGCCTTCGCCCTGCCCGTCGCGCTGTACCTGTACGTCCCCCTTCGCGCCGAAATGCTCATCAATTTGATGGGCCGGCAGGCGGCCGTTCAACATGGCTTGCTGGCCGATTTTTATCACAGCGGCTTTTGGGGCTGGGTGCGCTATTTTACCGCCGCCGATTTTACCGGCGGGGTGGCAACCAATTGGGGCCGGCTGCCGCATGATTTGGCGGCGGTTTATCTGGGCCGCTTGCTGCCCCTTGACTGGGGTTGGGCCGGGCTGGTTTGGGGGTTCGCCGGGCTGGCGATATTTTTGTTGTGGCCGCCTCTGCGTCGCTGGGCCGGGCCGTTGCTGCTGCTTTACGCCCTGCCCATTCCCTTTGTGCTGACCTACGGGCGCGGCGAACAAAACGCCTTTTTGCTGACCAGTAACCTGATTTTCGCCCTCTTTGCCGGCGGTCTTGTGGCCGCGCTTCAATTCAAAATTCAAAATTCAAAATTCAAAATTGGCAGTTCGCGTTGGCTGAAGTTTGCCTTGATGGGCGTTGTTTTTTTGCTGGCGCTCATCCTGCCCCTTCAACACGCCCGCGCCAACATCGACTGGCTGACCCACAAATGGGATACCGCCAACCGCGATTACTGGCTTGATGCCCTGGCCCATCCCCTGGAGCCGGATGCGGGCATTATGGCAACCTGGGGCGATTTGACCCCGATGTGGTATTTGCAACTCAGCGGGCACATTCGCCCCGAAATTGCCGGCCTGTACCCCCCCACCGCTGCCGTGGCCGCCGGGTGGCTGGCCCAGGGCAGGCCGCTTTACGTGGCCGGGCCGGTGCTGGATGCGTGGCCGGCGGATGACCTGAGCCGCTATCAGGTTATTCCGTGGGGGCGGCTGGTGCGGCTGGCCCCCCAAACAGAGACCGTCGCCTTCCCCGCCCTGCCGCAAGCGATGGATGCTCTCTTTGCCGAAAAACTGGTGTTGACCGGCGTCCGGTTCCAGCCGCAAATTCCATCCGGGGGGCGCGCCACTGTGCTGCTGGCCTGGCGCGCGTCGACAGAACTGCCCCCCGATACCCGCTATTCGCTGCGCCTGGTGCGGGCCGATGAGACCATCATCGCCCAAAAAGACGACCCCATCCGTCCGGGCTGGTTTCCCGCGCCCGCCATTCCCGCCGGAATAGCCATGTTGGGCGCGTATTCGCTGAATTTGCCGGTGGGTACTCTGCCCGGCAACTATCGTTTGCAGGTGGCGGTGTACCAACGGCAGGGGCAGGAGTGGGCGTTGGCCGATGGCTCGCCCGTGCTGAATTTGGGCGCGGTCACGGTCACAGCCGTTGCGGCAGAGGGGCCGGCCGGCCGGCGGCGCTTTGGCGGCGAAATCAGCCTCGATAGCGTGGAATTTGGGGTGAAGCGGGTGCGGCAGGGCAAAGGTTATCCGGTGCGCTTTGTGTGGCGCGCTCTCAAACCACCGTCGGAAAATTACACCCTGCTGGTTGAACTGGTTGACCGCGACGGCGTGGTCCGGCGAGACTGGCGCGTGCCGACGGAAACCGCATCGTGGCAAAAACAGCAGCAGGTTGGGCAGCAGGTGGATGTGGTGGTTCCCGCCGAAGCTC
>JAJRUC010000470.1 GCA_024278015.1 Chloroflexota bacterium | reverse complement strand
CCCCAGGCGGCTAAAACCGGCCAGAGCCAGGGGGTTGATGGCGCTTTCGGCGGCCCCTGCCAGCATCACATCGGCATCGCCCCACACAATACGGCGCATAGCCTCTCCCACCGAGGCAATGCCGGTGGCGCAAGCGGCCACCGGCGCGCTGACCGGGCCTAGAATATGCATATCGATGCTCAAAAAACAGGCGGCCATGTTGATTAATGTGGCCGGAATAAGGGTCGGATTCAGCCGTTTGTAGCCTGCGGTGTGCAGCATCACGCTCTGCTCTTCAATGATGGGCAACCCGCCCAGGGCGCTGCTCATCTCGGCCCCGATGCGGGTGGGGTCTTCCGCCGCCAGGTCAAGCCCGGCGGCCTCTACCGCTTGCCGCGCCGAAGCCAGGCCGTACTGAATGAACTTCGACAGCCGGCGCGAATCCTTGCGACTCATGTACGGCGCGGGGTCAAACCCCTTCACCGTGGCCGCAATCTTCACCGGCAGGTCCAAGTCATCGAAAGCCGTAATCCTCTCCACGCCGCACACGCCGTCGCGCAACCCCTGCCATGTTGAGGCCAAATCGTTGCCCAGGGGCGTCACCGCGCCCATACCCGTAATCACCACCCGTTTCCGCTGTCCATTTTGCCATGCCATTTATCGCGCATCTCCTCTGTAAATACTCCCCCCATCCCCTTGCCGGGGACGGGGGGAGTCGGTTATTCGTCGCTTTATTTCTGTAACACCCGGCCTATCGATTCGCTACTATTTCTTCCGCAGCTTTTACGGTTGCCAGCAACACCTGGTTAAAAAATCGATTCAATCGCCGGTACAGGTCGGGATTGGAAATATCAATTTCCGATGTTTGCTCTTTAACCTCGAAGGTTGATTCGATGATTCTGTCCCGGAAAAAATTGAAGGTCGCCACGGTTTCGCTGATAGACATTTGATGCTGAGCGGCAAACGCGGCATAGGCCCGGCCAATTTTTTCGGCCTGTTCCAAAATCTGGCTGCCCCTGGCCCCGGAGGCGTAGCGGATGGTCAGTTTCAGCATTTTTTTGCCCATATCGCGCATCCACTGGCGCTGGTCGTCGGCAATGTCAAGGCGCCGGCGCTGCTGCGACAGGGCCAAATCAGTTTCGGGCAAGGTGGCTATCGCCTGCCGCACTGCTTGCCGGGCGGCAGTCAGCAACCCTTCTTCCGGCGCGGCCTGATTCATTTTGGCGATAAAGGTCAGCAGCTCATCCCGCCGAAATCGTCGATGGCCGCCGGGCGTGCGGTAATGGGGCAAGTATCCTTTTTCGGCCCAACTGCGCAAAGTCAAGGGGTGAACGCCCAATAGCTGAGCCGCCTGGGTAATGCCAAGTAACTTGCTCGTTTGTTTTTTCATCATATACTCCCTTTGCGCAATTTTTAACCAGGACATATGTCACTAATATTTGTGATATTTGTCATTTTTCATCTAATTCTTATATGATTTTAATGCTTTTTTAATATTCATGTTATATGATTCTATCGTTTTAGTGCCATGATTGATTGTGCGCCCAAAGTTCAACATTGACAACAGGATATTGGTATGCCCATTTTAGCGATTGGTTTAAACCACAAAACCGCGCCCGTTTCACTGAGAGAAACCCTGTCTTTTTCATCATCAACTTTGTGCAGTTTCCTGAACGACCTGGGCAAGGCCCACACAGACTGCGTCGCACCCCGTATTTTACATGAAACCATCGTCTTGTCTACCTGCAATCGACTGGAGATCTACGCTTACGCCACCTCTCCCCAACCGGCCCATGATGAAATTATAGACCGACTCAAGCGGTTCTTCAACCTGACCCCAATCGATTTTGAAGACCATCTCTATTTTCTGCAAGGAGAAGAGGCTGTTGAGCATTTGATGCGCGTTACGTGCGGTCTGGATTCACTGGTGCTGGGCGAAGCGCAAATTCTGGGCCAGGTGGCTCAGGCGTACCAATCGGCCAAAGTCCACCAAAGCGCCGGGAAAATCCTGTCTCGCCTGTTTGAAATGGCAACCCATGCCGGCAAACGCGCCCGCACCGAAACCGCCATCGGCTTCAGTCAGGCTTCGGTCAGCTCGGTGGCCCTGCGGCTGGCCGAAAAACATCTCGGCAGCCTGACCGACAAAACCATCATGGTTATGGGCGCGGGCGAAATGGGCATGCTCACCCTGAAAACGGCCGGCTTGCAGGGTGTCCGCAACTTCATCGTGGTCAATCGAACCAAAGCCAATGCGGAACGGCTGGCCGCCCAGTGGAACGCCCTGCCCCTGACCTTCGATGACATTGAAGACGGGCTGGCCCAGGCCGACCTGGTGATTGCTTCCACCGGCGCGCCGCACACCATTCTGCATAAAACCCAGGTGGCTCCGGCAATGGCCCGCCGCCCCGAAAAACCGCTGTTCATCGTTGATATTGCCTTGCCCCGCGATGTCGATACCGATGTGACCGATATTCCGTGCGTTCACCTGAGCAATCTGGACCATCTGCAATCGCAAGTGGAGGATAACCTCAAAGTCCGCGAGCAGGAAATCCCGGCCGTAGAGGCCATCATCGCCCAGGAAAAAATCGCCTTTCTCAACTGGAGTCAATCGCAAAATATCATCCCTACCCTCAGCGCCTTCAGAAAACACATCGACTCCATCTGTCAAAAAGAACTGGCACGCGCCCTGAACCGGATGCCGAACATTGACGACACCCAGCAAAAAATTATGGCCGAAATGGCCCACCGGCTGACGAATAAATTTCTGCATCACCCCACGGTTCGCCTCAGACAAGAGGCCGCGCGCGGTAACGGCGTGGAATACGTCGAACTGCTCCACAATCTCTTTGCCCTGGAAGAAAACTAAATGACCAACCAAGCCATCATTTTTGGAACACGAGGAAGCGCATTGGCGCGCCGGCAAACCAACATGGTAGCCGAAAAACTGCACGCCCATTTCCCCGCCCTGCACATTGAAAAAACCATTTTCACCACCCGTGGCGACAAAGAACTCTCCAGGCCGTTACCCGAAATCGGCGGCAAAGGGCTGTTCACCGCCGAACTGGAAGCCGCACTGCACGGCGGCGAAATTGACCTCGCCGTGCACAGCCTGAAAGACCTGCCCACCGAAAACCCCGCCGGGCTGACCCTTGGCGCGATTCTGCCCCGCGAAAATCCCGCCGATGTGCTGGTGAGCGGCAAAGGCTACACGTTGGAAACCCTGCCCCAAAACGCCACCGTCGGCACCAGCAGCCTGCGGCGCGCGGCGCAACTGCTGGCAAAACGCCCCGATTTGAATATCATCTCACTGCGGGGCAATGTGGACACCCGCGTGAAAAAAGCGCTGAACCCCACCGGGCAGTATGATGCCATCGTGCTGGCGGCAGCCGGATTGAACCGCATG
>JAJRUC010000469.1 GCA_024278015.1 Chloroflexota bacterium | reverse complement strand
TGCCGCAGGGGAGCTATTTTCTGGAGCTTCGATTCAATGACACCCCCATCCGGGTGGTGGGAAAATGGCTGTCGCTGGCATCGCTGGTGGTGTTGGCGGGGGGATGGGTGTTCGGACGGTGGAGGAAAACATAAAGACAACAAAAGGGCCGTCCGGCGGGGCGGCCCTTTTGTGTTGACGTTTGTTCGGCCTTCTATTTCAAAATCAACGGCAGATAAACTGTACTCAATTTCAGGAAAACCTGGTCAGACACAATATACGATTCGTTACCCACGCCATCTCGGAACTGGGCGTACACCGTGCAATAGCCGGTAATGTTGCAGGGCAATGTCCACGCCTTTTCATCGGCCAGTGGCTCCCAAGTGGCCCCATCCATTGAAGAATCATCGGCGATACGCATTTCGACATTGCCGGTCACAATATTGTATTCCAGCGAAAGCTGGTCGGTCATGTGGCCGTTTGCCCCTTCGGCGGCGCCATCCAGCGGCGTGTCCGATGAGCTGATGTACAGGGTCACAGCGGTGGATGACACCACTTCGGCGCCATTCTCAATCAACAAAGTTCCCGATGGCGGGTCGGGGTCTGCCTTTGGGGTGGTGGTGAAGGGGTCGGTAAATGCGCCTTCGCTCACACCGTCAAGCCCTATTCCGGCAAATCGCATATAGTACGGCTGGTCATTGGTGACGCCGGTGATAGAATATACGCCGGTGCGCCCCATATTGACAGGGTTCGGTAATGGCGTTTCATCCGGGGCGTTGAGCAGATACATATTGACGCCAGTAAAAGAAAGCGGGTACGTCCATCGAACCAGAATCAACCCGTTCAGAGGGCGTATGGTGAAATGCCCCAGCGGGCGCACCACATCATCCTGGCCCCACAGCGGGTCTCGCCCGCCGTTCACTTCCGAGCCGTCGCGCTCGCCGCCGTGGTCGGTATCAGCGCGGCAGGGGAGCGTGCCATATTCCAGTTCCTGAATATTTGTCAATCCGTCATCATCCATATCATCTTGGGCATCGTTTTTATTGGGATTTAATTTGCAACGCAGTTCCCAATCAGTGGGCATCCCGTCATCATCCGGGTCATTCACCAAATAGGCCGGCCCCTGTATCCAGAAGCCGCCGTTCCATTCACGATATAATACATCGGTGCCGTTTGTCGGGTCAAGGAAATAGGCGACGATGCGCACGCCATACGACCCGCCGACAGATGTTAGCCCATAAGGTGTGCCGTAAATACCATCATTGGCGTTGCCGTCAAACGGGCCGCCGTTGTCGCGCAGCCAGACATAATCGGTGCCGCCCGGTTTTTCAACAGCGGCGATAACAATCGCCCCGGTGATGGTGCCGGTGCGTTGCATCAATGTGGCCACAATGGGCACCACGTCGCCGGCGGCGCCCTGATTGTTCGTCAGGTTCAACAGCCGCCCATCCAGCCGAATGTTGGATTGCAGGGACAGGTTCATCATAAAATCGGCGGTAGTGCCATTCCCTTGTCCGGCCTCCGGCACTTCAACTTGTCCCTCCCGACAAAATTCGTACCAGTACAACGTGCGGAAGCTCCACGTGCCGGTAACCGGATTAGTGACAATCAGGGTGTCATCATACATCGAGTTGCGAATGTCCCAATTGGTGGGCGGCGGAAAGGCCGGGTTTACCGGGCTGATGGGAATCCAGTCTTTTTGTGTACTGCCGGGGAGCAAAACTTCCACCTCCCGATGGTAGCCGCAGGCGGTGCCCACCAAATCCGGCTCTTTGCCCGTCGATACAAATCGCAGCACGGTGGCGCTTTCGTCCACGATGGCCGTAGCGGTTTTCCGTGTAGAAACGGCGGTGCCGGTATAAACCTGGTGAAAAACACGGGCGGCATCCTGGGCCTGGGTGTCAAAATCGTCATACACATCTGCCAGGCCAAGTTGACCGGGCATCAGGGCGGTGGCCCGCAGCAGCAAGCCGGCCAGCGGCTCGCGCACGTTCAGGGCGGCAATTTTTTCCTGACGGGTGGGGCCGCTGCTGCTTCGGGGCGTGCCGCCGAGGGTGGTGGGCACGGGCCGATAGGTGCCGCCGGTTTGGGCCGCAATCTGCGCCAGCAGCGCGCCGGGGGCTTCCGGCCCAAAGCCGATGGTGTTGATGACCACCCCGGAGCTAATCAGGTCGGCGCTTTTATCGGCGTAAAGGGGCAGCACATTTTCTGCCCCGTCGCTGAGCAGGTAGATGTAATTGGGGCGGTCATTGGTGGGCGAAGCCAGAAGCTGGTCTTTGGCCTCAACCAGCGCCGCGCCGATGGGTGTCCAGGCTCTGGTAAAAACGTTGCTAATAGCGATGTGAACATCGGTGATGGTGCCGCCCGCCACGCTGACATCGGTGCGTGGCAGCCATGTTCTGAGGTCGAGGGTACAATTGCCGGTTCCAGCCGGAATCCCGCAATTTACGGGGTCATTTTTAGCGGAAAAGTCCATCACTAAAATACGGTCATTGTCGCGCAGCAAGTCGGCAACCACATCGCCGGCGCGTTTGGCATTGTCTACCCGTTTCCCTTCGCCAATAATATCTTCATCTCCCATCGAACCGGAGGCATCGAAAACCAGGGCGGTGTTGGTGTTGCCGGGGTCAACGTACAGCAAGGCGTTGGTTTCGGTATCGCAATTGGCATCGACGCACACCTTGAAGTTTACAAAGGTGGTTCCCGCCGATTTGGTGGGCGGCATCAGCACGGCCCAATACTCCTGCCCCACTTCTTGCAGGGTGCCGGGCACCACGGTCATGGCGTCGCCACCGGCATCGAAGGTGAACGAGCTTTCAACCAGCCCGCGCACCGGCGCGCCGCCGCTGGTCACTTCAAAGCGGGCCAAAAAGGCAATGGGCGAAGCCGGGTCGCCCACCATGGCGAAGTTGGTCTGTTTCGGCTCAAGGATATTGACCGTGGGCGACACGCAGGTGGCGGTGACATCGTAGGTGTAATTGTTGCTGAAGCTGTTGACCACGGCTGCAAGTTTGTTGTACACGCCGTTTCCGGCAAAGGTGCGGACAAAATCCTGGCCAATCCATG
>JAJRUC010000024.1 GCA_024278015.1 Chloroflexota bacterium | reverse complement strand
GCCCGTCGGGACGCTGGCCGGGGTCAGCGGGTTTCAGGTCAACTTCTCCAGCACAGATATTTTAACCCCCGGCGACGCCCCGCAGGTGCTGGTGGCTATGAACCCCGCCGCCCTCAAAGCCTCGTTGCCGGACCTGGAGCGTGGCGGAACCATCATCGTCAATACCGATACCTTCACCAAAAACAACCTGAAAAAAGCCAATTACGCCGGCAACCCCCTGAAAGACGACAGCTTGCAAGAGTACACTGTCCATCGGGTGCCGCTGACCATGCTCAATCGCAGCGCCTTGAAAGCCGTTAAAGGTTTAAGCAACAGAGATATTGACCGCTGCCAAAACTTTTTTGCCCTGGGCCTGACCTTCTGGATTTATGACCGCCCGCTGGAAACATCACAAAAATGGATTGAGCAGAAATTTGCCAAAAAGCCGCAAATTGCCCAGGCCAACAAAACCGCCCTGGTATCGGGCTACAATTACGGCCTCAGCACCGATGCCTTCCAGCTTAGATACCACATTAAACGGGCGCAACTGCCGGCGGGCACGTACCGGCGCATCACCGGCAACGAAGCCACCGCCCTGGGGCTGGTGACAGCCGCCCAAAAAGCGGGCAAACCCCTCTTTTACGGAACCTACCCCATCACCCCGGCCAGCGATATTTTGCATTATCTGGCTGCCTTAAAGCATTTTGATGTGCGCACCTTCCAGGCCGAAGACGAAATCGCAGCTATGGGGTCGGTCATTGGGGCCTCGTTTGGGGGCGTGTTTGCCGCCACCGGCACCAGCGGGCCGGGCATCGCCCTTAAATCAGAAGCCATGAACCTGGCCCTGATGCTGGAACTGCCGATGGTTATTGTCAATGTGCAACGCGGCGGCCCCAGCACCGGTATGCCCACCAAAACCGAGCAATCGGATTTGATGCATGTGATGTACGGACGCAACGGCGAAAGCCCCATACCCATTATTGCCCCCCAATCGTCCGCCGATTGTTTTGACGCAGCCATCGAAGCCTTTCGTATGGCGGTGCGGGCCACCACGCCCGTGGTGCTGTTAAGCGACGGCTTTTTGGGCAACAGCGCCGAACCGTGGCGCATCCCCAACCCGGACGACATTGACCCCATTGTAGTCACCCATCCCACCAAAATTAACAGCGATGACGGCAGCGGCCAGTTTTTACCCTACAAACGCAACCCGGAAACGCTGGGCCGGCCCTGGGCCATCCCCGGCACGCCCGGTCTGGAACATCGTACAGGGGGCCTGGCCAAACAGCCGGAAACCGGCAACGTCTCTTATGTGCCCGCCGAAAATCAGCGTATGACCAATGAACGCGCCGAAAAAGTGGCCCGCCTGGCCGATTTTGTTCCGCCGCAGGAAGTTTTCGGGCCGGAAACGGGCGATTTACTGGTGGTCAGTTGGGGCAGCACCTTTGGAGCTACTCGTTCTGCGGTGCAGCGGGTGCAGATGCGGGGCCGGGCGGTTTCGCACGTCCACTTGCGCTACATCAACCCCTTCCCCCGCAACCTGGGCGATATTTTAACTCGCTTTGAACGCATTTTGGTCCCGGAAATGAACATGGGGCAGTTGCTGTTCCTGCTCAAAGGGCGTTTTGCCGGACACAATTACATCCCCTTTAACAAAGTACAGGGGCGGCCCTTTACCATTAAGGAAATAATCGAAAAAATTGAAACGCTGCCGGCCGGCAGCGCGTGACCCGCCGGGGAGAGAAAAAATGACTGAAATAAACCTGTTAACCCGAAAAGATTTCGTCTCGAATCAGATGGTGCGCTGGTGTCCGGGCTGTGGCGATTACGCCATTCTGGCTCAATTGCAGCGCATTTTGCCCGATATGGGCCTGCCCAAAGAAGATATTGTCTTTATCTCCGGCATCGGCTGCTCCAGCCGGTTTCCGTATTACATGGATACCTACGGCATCCACAGTATTCATGGTCGGGCGCCCACGCTGGCAACCGGGCTAAAACTGGCTAATCCGAATTTGCAGGTGTGGGTCATCACCGGCGACGGCGACGGCCTTTCGATTGGCGGCAACCATCTGCTGCACGTTTTGCGCCGCAATGTAGATTTGAACATCATCCTCTTTAACAACCGTATTTACGGGCTGACCAAAGGCCAGTATTCTCCCACCTCTTTGCCGGGCGCCAAAACCAAATCATCGCCAATGGGGTCCATTGAGCCGTCCTTCAACCCGCTTTCGGTAGCCATTGGGGCCGAGGCCACGTTTGTAGCCCGCACCGTGGCCGCCAACGTTAAACACATGGCCGAAATGTTCAAACGGGCCGCCGCCCATAAAGGCACATCGTTTGTGGAAGTGTACCAAAACTGCGTTATCTTTAACAACGGCACATGGGATTACGCCTCTGACCCCAAAACCAAACATGACCACACCATTGAGCTGGAAGACGGCAAACCCCTCATCTTCGGCAAAGACAAAGACAAGGGTATTCGTTTGAACGGGCTGGACCCGGAAGTGGTTTCGCTGGACGCGGTGGCCGAAAGCGAGCTGCTGGTTCATCACGAATCAGCCCCCACCGCCAGCCTGGCCTATCTTTTGAGCCGTATGCGCCATCCCGAATTTCCGGAGCCGATTGGCGTTTTCCGTTGCGTGGAAACTCCGTCTTACGAGCGGGAAGTGATGGCCCAGATTGAAACCGCCGTTCAGCAGAAAGGCCGGGGAGATTTGAGAAGCCTGTACTACGCCGCCGATACATGGGAAGTGCAGACCGAAGCCAACGGACGCGAAACCCAATTCGGGCGGGGCAAAAATACGCTCCCCGGCGGCACGGATGAGGAGTACATGGGGGTTATGTTCCGGAACGAAGCCACATCTGACCCGTATGGCCTGTCCACTGAAACGCTGGCCGCCCTGAACCCGCCCATGCCGTTGACGGCTTCGGTTGACATCAGCCTGAAAGCGGCCATCGGCAAATTGCAAGCGCTCAATGTAGGGTTAATGGCGTTAATTGAAGACACCGGCAAACTGGCCGGCGTCTTCACCGAAGGAGACATCTTCCGCAAATTAAATTGCGATGCGCAGGAACTGGAGACGGCTATGGTTAAAGACTATATGACCGCCCCCGTCACCACCCTGAAAAAAGACAACACCATCGCCGATGCGCTGTATTTGATGTCTATTCATAAATTCCGCCACATTTTGATAGTTGACGAAGAGGGCAACCCCGCCGGCGCGCTGTCGTTCCGGTCTGTGGCCCGTTATCTGGAAAAATATCAGATTTAATCACCGGGTTTCCAAAGACAATCGTAGGGGCACAATGTATTGTGTCCCTACGGAAAACCGGCAACTCACAGCCGCGCAACCTTGACAACTTTCCCCGCAAGGTGTATGATAGCCTGCGTTATTGGGGCGTCGTCTAATGGTAGGACACCGGACTCTGAATCCGTCGGTCGGGGTTCGAATCCCTGCGCCCCAGCTAAACCCGCCCTGAATTGGGGCGGGTTTTTTAATTATACTCAACTGCGTCACAAACGAACATGGTTTTTCACTGATATATGTTGGTTCGGGGTAGGGACAACCCTTGTGGTTGCCCTGTGTTTCAGCCCGAATTTGGGCGACCACAAGAGTCGCCCCTACAAAAACCGGCGTAT
>JAJRUC010000468.1 GCA_024278015.1 Chloroflexota bacterium | reverse complement strand
GCCGGCGGCCATCCAAACCATATCAATGATAGCGCTGTCGGCAATCTCCGGCGATATTTCGTCGGTGGGCGGGGGCAGGAGGGTATCGCTAATGTCATCAAGGGTGTGATGATACACCCGGTTCAGGCTGGTATCCAGCACGTAAACCCGCGCGCGTTCAACAATAACCCGTTTTAGCGAGGTGTCGGGCGTATCGTATTCGTTTAACAGGGGCAAATAGGCCAGCCTGATAACCCGGCCCACCTGGTCGCGCATGGTCTGGGTGTCGGCGTGCAGGGCGGCAATATCAGGCTGCTCTGTTTTGATGGCCTCTGCCTGGGTCAATAGCTGGTCGGTTTGATTGAGCAAGGGGATAACCTGGTCCGGCGGGGCGATTAACGCTTGCTGGTAGGTTTGGGTGGCTTGCTCAAGATAGGCTGTGTATTCATTTTCCCGACTGTACCCCTTGTACCAGTAGGTCAGCATCGTAATAGCCAGAATCACCACCGGCAAGCCGATGGCGACATATTTCAGGGCGGCAAAAGACGGCCTTGATGCGTCGGGTTGGGCCTGGGTGCCGGCCTGACGCGGGCCGGACGCTTCTGCTTCCACGCCGGGCAGCGACAGCTTGAGGATGGTTCGCAGCCCCTTGCCTAAAATACCCGCCGCGCCAATGACCGGGCCGATAATTTGCTCCGGCGAGGGAAGCGGGGGAAGCGCCGGGAGCCGGGGCCGGCCCGGCGCGCGCCGGGCCGCCGGTTTTGTTTCAAGGCCGATAGCCGACATTGCGTGGTTAAAATATTCGTTTGCGCCGGCAGATGCGCCCGCTGCGGCCATGTGGGGGTGAGCGCGGGCTGCCGCCGGCTGCGCCGGGGCGCCGGCCGAGCGCGTGGCGCGGCCAATCTTCACCACCATAACAGACCCTTGTCCCCCGTTTTGGGCCAGTTTTTTGCCGACGCCGCCGATGGGGGTGTGGGCGAGAGTCTCTTCAATTTGCGGCAACGTCATATTTTTTGCCGGCCGGCTGTCGCTTAACAAAAACGTGTCGTCCGGTTCAACCTGCAAGTGGCTGATATTTGCTTCCACAAACGGGTGAATACCCAGCGCCGGGCTGTAATCGGCCTGGGGGTCGCGGATGGAGGCAAGCCAGGTAGAGTGTTCCGGGTAGCGGCGGGGGTGGGCGTTGAGTTGGGTAAACAAAGCGGTGGGGCCAATTTGCGCCACAAAAACATCTTCGCTTTCAAGCACGGCGATAACCGCCCCGCCCACCAAACTTTTTGCGCCCGACGAGGTGGCATTGTGCTGGTACAGCCATTGATTGGCCGTTTGCAACGCCCGCCGTAATCCGGCGGTAATGCCGCCGTGACTGGCGTAATAGGTATCTTTTATCAAGGCGGCCAGCCGTTTTTCAATCAGTTCCTGGTTGCCGGGTTGCCCCTGAATTTCCGTCAAAACAAAGAGCGTCCCTTTGGCTGCCCTGGCCGCCGGGGCGGGCCGGACGGCCAGTTGATTTGGGGGCGAACCGGCTACATGGCCGTTGCTGAAAACAACTTGTTCAATCTTTGTGGCAAATTTAATATCCATCTGCGTTTCCTCCAGGCTTGACATTACGGCTGATGATACAACGTGACCACGGCGTTTTTGCCGCATTTGTAGGTCAGGGTCGCATCCTTGATTGGGCCGGGCGAAATGTCTTTTTCGTATGAGCAAACTGCGTCTGTACACAGCCGGTTGTTGAGCTTGATGAGGGCGTCTCCGTTTTGAAAGTTAATCTCCAGGCCGCTTGTGCCGGTGCATGTGTCTGCCTGCTGGTCTGTTTCCCATTCAATTTTAGCCCGATAGGCCGGGTAGCCCTTGAATTTTAACACGGAAACGCCGTCTTTTGGTGTGGGAGCCGCCACGGTTAATTCTGCGCCGGCCAGCGGGGGAAGCAGGGTGTACAGGTCGGCAACCTGAAACAGGTAATAATACAGGCCGCATCCGCCGATAATCAATATCGATATAAAGGCCGTGGCCGCAATCAAAAGCCGGTTTTGACGCCGGCTGCGTTCCTGAATTTCATGGCGAAGATTTTCTGTTACAGCTTCCTCTGCCGTTTTGTCGGTTAAACGCCCAAAGTCTTCCAGCGATATTTCCGGTTCGGTCAGCAATTCCGGGTCCGGGGGAAGGATGTCGGCTTCAGCCGGTTCTTCTGCCGGTACGGAGAACAGGGCCTCCAGTTCATCCGATACGGGTGCAGAGGGTGGCGGAGTCGGAATATCATCGGGGAGCGAATCATCCAGCACTGCCGGTACGGCGAAGGGGTCGCCCTCAGCCGGTTGGTCAAAATCAAAGGGCGAGGCCAGGTCGTCGTCCGGGGCGTCCCCCGGCGGGGTCTCGAAGATGGCCGGGGCATCCAGGCTGAAATCGCCGGGGATAATTTCATCCACATCGGGTATTTCATCGTCCGGGCCAAAATTAAAGACCGGCGCCGATAGCTCTGCGGCGGGCGTTTCCGGCCAATCGAAGTCATCGACGGGGGTGGGCGGCGCTTTGGGGCCAACGGCCGGGGCGGCGGGGGCCGCGTCATCGGCCAGCAAACTCCAGTCGATGGCCGGCGGCATTTCGTCTTCCGGCAGGGCCACGGCGGCGGGCGGTTCAAGGGGTTCCTCTGCCGGCCAAGCAAAAGTGTCGCTGCCCGGCTGTTCCGCTTCTTCAACCGGGGCGGACGGCGGTTCAGCCGAATCAGAAATCGCGCCGAACAACGTCAGGCCCTTTTGGGCCAGGGCATTGTTCGGGTTAAGGGCCAGGGCTTGCCGCAACGCCTGCCGTTTTATCTGAACATCGGGCGTTACGGCGCTAAGCCACATCAAGGCTGTTTCGTTATCCGGCTGGTCGGCCAGAAGTTGCCGGAGCAGGGCTTCGGCGTATTGCCGATTGCCCGCCTGGGCCAGGTTAATGGCTTGCTGTAACAAGGTGGTCATATCATTCCCACTCAATCGTTGCCGGCGGTTTGCTGCTGATGTCGTACACCACGCGGGTTACGGCCGGCACTTCGTTTACAATGCGATTGCTCACTTTTTGCAGCAGGTTCGGGGGCAAGGCCGCCCAGTCTGCGGTCATAAAATCTTCGGTGGTTACGGCTCGCAGGGCCACTACGTTGCCGTAGGTTCGCTGGTCGCCCATAACACCCACGCTGCGCACCGGCAGCAACACGGCAAACGCTTGCGAGGTGCGATGATACCAGCCGGCGGCCCGCAATTCTGCCATGAAGATGGCGTCTGCCCGGCGCAGTGTTTCCAGCCGCTCTCCGGTGATTTCGCCCAAAATGCGCACCGCCAGCCCCGGCCCGGGAAAGGGGTGTCGCCGGACAATCTCCTGGGGCAAGCCCAGCGCGGCGCCCACGGCGCGAACTTCGTCCTTGAACAACATGCGCAGCGGTTCCACCAGTTTTAGCTGCATATCTTTGGGCAGGCCGCCGACGTTGTGATGGGTTTTGATTTTGGCGGCAGTTTTGCCGGTTCCTGCACTTTCAATGACATCCGGGTACAGGGTTCCCTGGGCCAAAAAGTCGAAACGCCCCAGTTTGCGGGCTTCGGCCTCAAAAATGCGGACAAATTTTTCGCCGATGATTTTGCGTTTTTGCTCCGGGTCGGTGATGCCCGCCAACGCCCCCAAAAACGTTTCGGCGGCATTGACGGCGATTAATTTGGCCTGCATCCGGCCCTGGAATGTGTCCACAACCTGTTCCGGCTCGTTTTGACGCAACAGGCCGGTGTTGACAAATACGCAGGTTAATTGATTGCCGATGGCCCGTTGCAGCAGCGTGGCGGCAACGGCTGAATCGACGCCCCCGGACAGGCCGCACAAGACATTGCCCCGGCCCACTTCGGCCCGCGTGGCGGCAATGGTTTCAGTAATAAAGTTGCCCGCCGTCCAGCCGCCCTTGCTGCCGCAAATATCGGTCACAAAGGCCCGCAAAATGTCGCGTCCGCGCCCGGTGTGGGCTACTTCCGGGTGAAATTGCAGCCCGTACAAATTACGGTTGGTATCGGCAATGGCGGCGTGCGGCGAATTTGCGGACACGGCAATTGTTTTGAAGCCGGGCGGCAAGGCCGTAACCCGGTCGCCGTGGCTCATCCACACCTGCGT
>JAJRUC010000467.1 GCA_024278015.1 Chloroflexota bacterium | reverse complement strand
TGAGGTTGAAAACAACCGGATTCGCGCTTTTTACCCCCTCCCCGGCCCTCCCCCTTTTAGGGGGAGGGCATTTCCCCCCTCACAGAGGGGGGATTAAGGGGGGGAGCAACTACAACTTCATCGGCTTGTTGTTTGACAATGAGTGCCACAAGTATTTTACGGATAGACACTTAACCAAATAGTCGTTTGACGGCAATTTCACCCTCCCCCTGCCCCCCTGATGAAGAAACCGCTTCGCGTCCCTGCCGGGGAGGGGGGAATATTCCCTCCCTCTGCAAGGGGGAGGGCCAGGGAGGGGGTGTACCCTGTATAGTTACTTGTCAGATTGCTTTCTGGACGGTGTTGAAAAGCATACGTGTGAGCAATCCGGTTAATATAGCCTGCCGCCGGCCCCAAAAATATTGGCGGGCAAGTGGATGCTGGCATCTTCGATTTTGTCCATAAATTTGGGGCGTAGACCGGTGGGTTTCAAGCGGCCAATTACTTTACCGGCTTCAAATCCTAGCTGCTCAAAAGAAAAAATATCTGAAAGCACAACGACGTCCCCTTCCATACCCTGCACTTCGGTAACGTTGATAACCTTTCTGGAGCCGTCGCGCAGGCGGGCCTGCTGGACAATTAAATCTACGGCTGAAGCGATTTGTTCTCTAATGGCCCGGACAGGCAGGTCCATACCGGCCATCAGGCACATTGTCTCTAAACGGGAGATGGTGTCTCTGGGTGAGTTGGCGTGGGCCGTGGTTAAGCTGCCGTCGTGGCCCGTGTTCATGGCCTGGAGCATGTCAAGGGCCTCGCCGCCCCGACATTCCCCCACCACAATGCGGTCGGGGCGCATGCGCAGGCAGTTATACACCAGATCTCTGATAGAGACTTCGCCTTTGCCTTCAATATTGGGCGGGCGAGATTCCAGCGTAACCACATGTTCTTTGGCTAATTGCAATTCGGCGGCGTTTTCTACGGTGATGATCCGTTCATCGTCCGGGATGAAGTTGGAGCAGATATTCAGCAGGGTGGTTTTCCCGGAGCCGGTCCCGCCGGAAACAACAATGTTCAATCTGGCGACAACGCAAGCCCGCAAAAATTCGGCGGCCTCCGGGGTGATAGAACCAAATTGAACCAGGTTCTCGATGGTGAGCGGTGTTTTTGAGAATTTTCTGATGGTCAGGGTGGGGCCGTTCAGGGCCAGGGGGGGGATGATAGCGTTTACGCGAGACCCGTCGGGCAGGCGGGCATCAACCAGCGGTTGGCTTTCGTCAATGCGGCGGCCTAACGGCGAGACGATGCGGTCGATAATGCGCAGAACGTGGTCGTCACTTTCAAAGGTAAACGCACTTCGCTGCAACTTGCCTTTTTGCTCAATAAAGATATGGTTGGGGCCGTTCACCATAATTTCAGAGACGGTATCATCGGCCAGCAAGGGTTCCAGGGGGCCGAAACCCAGAATTTCGGCGGCAATTTGCTCAAAGAGCTTCTGGCGGTCGCTGCGGCTTAAGATAATGGCCTCGGTAGAGAGTATCTGGTCAAAAAGTTCTTCCATCGTGCGCCGCACTTCATCGGTTTTGGAGATGTCCAGTTGCGGGTCAAGTTCAGCGATGAGTTTATCCTGAATGCGCTCCTTGATGCTGGCAAAAGTGTTTTTTTGCTGGCTGTTGGGCAATTCCGGAACGGATTTAACCCGCCCTTCGGTGGTGTGCGGCGAGAGTGGATTGTTGGCTGCTTGCTTGTTTATCCGGTTTAACAGTGACATCTGCTCACTCCTGATTTTCGGTAAATTAGGCTGCCGGTTCTTTTTGAGCGGAAATGGTTTGATACACTTTTTTGGCGTAAAAGGCGGTTGCTTTTGCCAAATTGCTGCCGGCGCCGCCAATAAGGTAGGGTATACCCTGGTTGATGGCCTGAATAGCGGTCCGTTCATCTAACGGGAGTTGGGCGTGAATTTTGCGTTTGATATTGGCTTCAATGTCCTGCGCCCGAATACCGATGCGCGGGTCGGTTTTGTTGAGGATGAGCTGGGTTTTTTCGGGCGGATATTGCAAGGCTTCGGTAACTTCGTAGAACAGGCGGGCGTTTTTAATGGACGGGATTTCCGGGGTGGTAATCAGGACAATCAGGTCAGATATATCCAGCACGCTGATGACCGTGTCTTGCAAGGAGCTGTACATATCTACTACCACAATATCGAACCCCTTGCGCATTTGTTCCAGAATTTTGGTTAGGGCGGGGGCGGTAACCAGGTCTGCCATTTCCGGGCGGGGGGGGGCCAGCAGGGCTTTTATGCCGGAAGAATGTTCAACCATAACCCGCTCCAGTAAATCCGCGTCTATTTCATCGGCATTGGGGGCCAGGTCTGCAATGGTAGCTTTGGGGTGCAGGTTCAGCAAGACGGATACATCACCAAATTGCAGGCTGGCGTCAACAATGGCTACTTTGGCAGAGGCAATTTTAGCCAGGGCTATGGCCAGGTTAATGGAGAGCGTGCTGCACCCGGCGCCCCCTTTGGGGCTGAAGACGGAAATGATTTTGCCGGTTTTTTGCGGCTCCTGCATACGGTTTGAACCGCTGCCGTCTGGTGGAGGCGTGTGTTGAAACCGGTCTTTTTGCTCTACAACCAGTTGATATACGCGCCGCACGCTGGTGATGAGTTCGTTGCCGGAGAAGGGTTTGATTAAAAATTCTCTGGCCCCGGCCAGCATGGAACGGCGCAGGTAATCCGCCTCGCTTTGAACCGACATGATGATAACCTGGGTGTACGGCGAGCGACGGGTAATTTGTTCGCTGGCGCTGATACCGTCCATACCGGGCATATTGATGTCCATCAAAACCACGTCGGGTTGAAGTTCATGGGCCATATCAACCCCTTCTTGCCCATTGGTGGCGGCGCCCACAACTTCAATATCTGATTCAAAGAACAACAGTTTGCGGAGGTTTTCGCGGGTTTCAGGAATATCATCCACGATAAGTACCTTGATTTTATTTTCTGAATCTGACGGAGTGCTTGTGTGTCCTGACATTTGATTCTCGCCTGTGTGTTAAAATGATATATTGTAAGTAAATTTCGGGTTCGGCCGCATTGCGGTGGTATTCAGGATAAGGTGGCTGTGAAAAATTTACAGGGTACGCGCAACGATATTTTGCTGCTGGTTTAAATTGTAGCAAAACCGGGTATTTAGTCAAGTGTCGTACTGACTAAAACCCGGTTTTTACGACAATTATTTTGCGAATATGGCAAAAAGTAACAATTTTTAGCTCGATGGCTGAACGGGGGCGGCTTCGACGGGCGCCACAGCGTCTGATTTATCGATACCAAACTCAAGTTTGGGTGGTACGGCAATGTTAAAGCGCGTTAGCATATATTGCAGGGTCACGGCTTCGGTGGTGTGGTCGGCTTCTTCGTCTCCGGCGGCGCGCAGGGCCAGTTCCATATAGGCTCCGGATTGCCGCGCCCACAACAACACCAGCGCGTCTTGCGGCGTAATCGCTATCGAAGCGATATTCGGCAAGACGGGCGTGGGCGTGGGGGCGCCCTCTTCTCCCGGTGTTTGGTCCACGGGTTCTTCTATCCAGGTGCCGACTTTTATCACCCGGCCTCGTTGCACCGTTAACTGGGCTACCCGCCGGGGGCGCTGGTCTTCTCTGGGGAACTCGAAGCCGGGGAACAACTCGTTCTCAATATTCAGGCGGCCTTTGTCAATGGCCGGGCTGAGCGTTACCGATGTGGTTTGCTGGTCGCCGCCCCCTGATGCCGAAATATCTTGCAGCAGAAAAGAGAATTTATTGGGCAAAATTGTCTGAAATTCCGAGTCGAGGTCAACGATAGAGAAGGTCATCAACACGTCAACCACGTCGCCGGGTTGCAGGGCGTAGGCCACGCTGGTTTGCTTGTTGATGGGAAAGGCGACCATCACGTTTCCGGGCGGAATGTTAAACGCTGCCTCGCTGGAGGTCAGGGCGTTTTTATCCCGCAGCAGATCGTACACAATAATCTGACCCTGCACAATTTCCGAGTTGGCTATTTTGCCGATGGTTTCGGCTTCGTTGACAATGGCAGAATCAATCGGCACACTGGAAGCCGGGAATTGGGTTCGCGTCAGTGCTTCGGCTGTAAATTCGCCCCCCCTGGGAATAGGCTGGGCGGCTACAATGACTTCGACCATGGGTATTTCGGTTGGCGCTTGCGTTACGGCCTGTTCCGGGCTGCCGGTTTCCTGCCTGCCTTGTTGCGTAAAAACGTACAAAAAACCAAGCGCCGCCAGAAAGGCTAATACAACGCCTATGAGAATAAATAACCGTCGCTGCATTATTCTTTTTTCCTCCCTTGGGTGGAATTGATCCAAAAAGGGCGCTAACAACTTCATGTTACCATAAGATGATGAATTGTCAAGGTAAATGGGACTAAAGTATACATAATATAAAAGAAACGAGCTTCAGACCGGGTGGGGTCTGAAGCTCGAAGTAGTGATGCAGAGGGTTGCGCCGGTTATTCAATCAACCGCACGTAGATGTTCGAGAGAATCTGGCTGAAGATGATGTTCAAATCGCCGCCGCTGGCCGAGAAGTAAGCCTGGCCGTTGCCCAACCGGGCAATTTCTTTCAGGTAGTCGCGATTAATGCCAAACCCCAGACCGATAGTGTACACGGTGACGCCGTTTCGGGCCGCCTCATCTGCCCAGTACAGGGGGCAGCTGTGGGGCGCGTCGGTAGCATCCCACATTGGGGTTTGTGATGTATCAAGGGATGTGCTGGTACAGCCATTTTCCCAGCCGTTGGTGTTGGGCATGCCGTCGGTCATCAGAATCAATACTTTTTGCGCCCCGCCCCCGCGTGAACACGATGAGCCGTTACTGCCGTCGCAATTATTGTTTGCCGAGTTGATGCCCAGCACTTGCAAACCGGCATACATACCCCTGGCTGTGGGTGTGCCGGAAGAAGCGCGGGTATCTTCTACATTTTTGAGGATAGTGGTGTAGCTGATGGGGTTGCCGCCGGTGATGCAAAAAATGCCCTGAGTTTGGGCGGCCCGCTTGCAAGCCAGTTCTGTTTTGCTGACGCTGCTGCTGTTGTAGGTTACGTAGCCAATCTGGTCGCGGGTAGCGTCTAACCGGGTGACGAAGAATTTGATGGCCTCTTTGGTGGTGCGCATAGGAGCTTCCCACTCGTTAAAAATAGGGTCAACAGTGTTGTCTTTGGGTTCCGGGGGGAACTGGAAGAAATTACACTGGGTGGTCGGGTCGGAGATATTTTCGCCGTAGACGGCGTTGCAAATATCGCAGGCGGCGCGCTGCGCCGAAGCGGCGGTGACGGGCGCGGTGCGGGCGTTGTTCAAGGCGCTGCCGTTGCCGTTGTTGCCGCTAGATGAGGGATTATTGGAAACAACGATGCGGTCTATGCTGTAACCGGCGCTGCCGGCGTAAAAGTAGAAGCGGTAATTTTGGGTCGTATCAACGAGCATCCCAGGGTCGATTCTAATCCAGCGCCAGTCGGTGCCAGAGACGTTGGCCAGGTTTTTCACGGCCCCGGCAGGGGGAACATAAAGTTGCGGAAAGGGGTCGCTCTGGGGGCGGGCGATTACAGCATAGTAGGCGGCGTTTTGGCTGACGGTGTCGCCGTATGTGTTGCCGCTGGATTTCAGGCCGTGTCCGGCGTGGACTCTGACCCAGATGTAGAAATTGCCGATGGCCCAGCCGGCGCCAGGGTAGAATTTAAAGTCGTATTCCAGATAGGGGGCGTTGCCGGATTGGGCCTCGACCAGGGTGTAGTGGTGGCCGTAGACGGTGCCATCGTATTCAGTGGTAGAGGGATGGTGGGCCATGTGGGCGGGCAGGCTGTCGATGGAGGTGCCCTGCGATGGCAAGTACGGGGTTGCACTGCTGTCGTAGTTGCCTTCGCCGCGTTGCAGAGCCCAGTAGCCTTTGCCCTGCTGTTGCAGTTCCGGGTCAACCGGGGCCGGGTTCAGGGAGTACAGTTCGGCTTCCATAATAATGTAGGAATACAGACCCTGGTCATAGGTGGTATCATCAACGTTGAAGGTATAGAGATTGGCCGGAACGGGTAAATCCTGGTCGGCATCATAGGTGTCTGTGGTGCAGGCTCTGATGCGATTGGTATTGGTGAAACCTTCGGTCAGGCCCAGCCGGTTGATGACACCGTTGGCCGGATAGGTGGTGTAGCGGGAATAGGGCGGATGGTCGTTTTTGGTGGCGGCAGCGGTCAAATAGTTGGGGTCAGAGGGGGCCAGTTCATCGCGGCGAGTCCAGCAGCCATAGCACACCGGGTCAAATTCCATCGAGCCGGAGCGGTCAAGGACGACGACAGCATCGATGCTGTCCAGGTTCTGGGCGATAGAGTGGTCTTTAACCGGCACAAAGGCGAAACCGAGCAGGCTCATAAAACTCATATCCACTTTAACTGTGCCGGTCACTACCAGCTTGTTGGCATCACCTACAAGTGGCGGAGTGGCGGGGTTGCCATCCGCATCGCCGCAATCGCCGGTAGATTGAAAGCGATAGGTATCGATTTCAAAGACGTTGGTCACGTCAGCGTCATTGGGTTGCATCAGGCTGTAGGGGTAAAAATCCTGGGCGTTAATAATCTGGTTGGGGTCGTTATCGTTGCCGCAGCCTGCTGTGCCGCAAAATGAGCCGTCGCTGTTGTAATAGTTGTCCGAGTCGCTGATACACCCTCTAAAATAGATATTTGAATCGGTCAGGTCGTAGCCGTTCAGGTTCAGGTATTCCATAGCGCGGATGCCGGCCTCTTCTTCGTTGCCCAGTTCGGTTACGCCGCTGAGGACGGCGGCATCGATGGCCCGTTTGAGGGCGGTGCGTTCAATGTAAACCATGCCGAGGTCAATGGCCAGGCCCAACAGGGCGATGAAGCCCACAAAGGTGAAGGCCAAAATGATGAAACTTTGTCCTTTTTCTTTTGAATGTAGAAACGGGAACAGCATTTTCAGGTTGTTCTTCATGCCGGGTTCCTCCTAAGAGCCGTTACTGGGACAAGCGTCGGGCGCGTAGTCAACAAATTCAGCATTAATAATTTCGTGCGGCAAGTCGTAATCGGTTATCCGCACCTGAATAAATTGCGAAACGTGGTAGCGGTCCGGGTTGCCCGCCGTGCCTTGCTGTACGTTGTTAAAAACGGGTACGGTGACGGTGGCGCCTACAATGTCGTCAAGAGCGTCTTTCACTTGAGCTTTGTCGTTGATGCCGGGCAGGGCGGCTACCCAGTCGCCGGCGTTCAGTTGGGTGTCGGCCGGGTCTGCCGCATCGGTAAAATCGTTGGTAGCCAGACGCGGCTCGTTAATTTCTGCGGCCAGGTAGGTGGAATCGGTTTTGGCCGGATTCCAGCTCATCCAGCCGGCCTGACCGGGCAGCCCGCCATCGTTCATAATATCAGTTTTAATGGGGCTGCCGATTACCCAGCCGGGCAGGGTGTTTTCGTTCACGGCAATGGGGATGAGGGCGCAGAGCGCGCGGTCATTTGAATCGATGCGCATAGTGGTTTGGGCGTACAGGGGCATGGGATTCATCACCAGCGACATCACCGGAAAACCCAGCAGTTGGGGTTGCTCGTAGAACATTTCTACAATTATCACCGAGTTTTTGGACCAGGTTGCGCCATTGGTTTTTCGGTTAAGCAGGCAATTGAATTTATCGTTATCCGCCTTGAGTTGCGCTGTTTTCGAGATGAGGACTGTGCCGGTCAAACGACTGGTTACGGTTGAGGTAGAGGGATATACGTAGCGCAAATGGCTGTAGCCGGGCATGCCCGGGTCCAGGACCAGGTCATCGTCCGGATAATCCGGCGGACAGGTGGCGTAACAGGCCGGCGGGTTGGCGCACGGCTGTTTGGTATCAACCACAATATGGGTGATGATAATGGCGGCCTGGGGGTCGTTTACGCCGCCGGCGTTAAACAGGTGGTCTTGCAATTTAAGCTGAGAGGCGTTGCTGACAAGCGCGTGGGTGATGACGTTGCTGTAGCCGATTTCGGCGGTGGTAATTTCGTTAAAATCCAGCGCCCCCGCTCGAATGGCGAAGCGGGTGGCTTCCCGGTCTACGTTGAGCAGGGTCAGGTAGCCCCAAATGGCGTAGCCCACCTCAAACACGCCGATGAGCATCACAATTAAAATGGGGGTGATGATTGCCATCTCTACCAACCCCTGGGCGCGTTCCGGGCGTAATTTTTTTCGCAAGACAGACATACTGTACCTCCTGCAAGTGAGACGAAAGTTTATCTCAAACTTGAGACGATGTTCAGGACTTTCCCTGTTTTGGCGTTGATGAAGACAGTGTGATAGTGATTTGAAACCCGGTCGTAACCGGCCACCGTCCACGTTAGCGGTTTGCCCGGTTCCGGAATTTGCAACTGGGCCACTACCTGAATGCCGGGCAGGGCGGCCAGCATCGCTGCGCCGCCGTAATTAAGCCAGATGTTCACCGCCTGGGGGCTGTCTACCACCCAGTCTGCCATTGGAATAGGCTGGGGCGGGTGATACACCCTTTCGCCGTGGGAGGTGGGCGTTATCTGCCCCTGGGGGCTGATGGTAATGAAGAAGAGCCGCTTTTGCTCCGGTGAATAGTAGCGATAGGTCCAGGTGGCCGGTTGGCCCACCTGCTCAAGCTCAACGCCATCCCACGTGGCGGCCACGGTGTAAAATTGCGCGTCGGCGGCCCACAGGGCCAGGGTATCCTGGGTGAGCGTCTGCATACTTTTGGCCGTAACCTGCGAAGGCGTTACGGTAAACGTGGCCTGGGGCGCAATAACGCCTGCGGGCGGCGGGGCCGGCGGCGGCTGCAACAAAAAGGCGTAGTAGGCCACGGCGGCCAGTAACGCGCACCCCACCAGCCAAAATCCACCTATTAAAATAATGTCTCGACGACGCAGTTTAAACTTCATACGATTACTGTTTCATAATCACCGGCATATAGACGGTGTAGTTTGAGATACGGGTTCCGGCTGTTCTTCTAAAAATCGGTTGGCCCCGGCTGCCGATGCTCCAGACATCCACCCGGTTGAGCAGGGTGGTGGGTACCGGCACAGCCGTGGTCACAATTTCAACGGTGACGGTGAGGCTTGTTTGGGCGGTGATGTTGCCCGTCCAGGTTATCTGCTTGTTCGTTGTGTCGGTGTCGTCCAGGACGCCGATGTTTTCGTAGGCGTTGAAGGTGTCAACCAGGTTCGGCAAATTGAAGGTATCGGTAAAACTCACGCCGATGGCGTTCTGGTCTCCGGTGTTGCGCAAGGTGATGGTGTAAACCAGAGGCATGGGCGGGATAGAGGTGGCCGCCGTGGCAATGGCGGTGATGTCTACGGTTTTGGCGGCTACAAAGACCGAGGTATCGTTCAGGTAATCCGGGTCAATGGTGCCGGCCACCACACCCCGATAGTAGGCGTCCCAGTCTGCGGTTCCTGAAGCGCGTTCCAGATAGATGGCGTGGGTTTTGCCCAGCCCGCCGGCATCCGGGTTGGTGATGGTGAACCCCGGCGAAACCGAATCCCGGGTGCCGGTTCCTTGCGGGGCGCGGGGCGGGGCCGGGTTCCCGCCGCCGGTACCCTGAGCCGGATTGGTGATATTGGTGGGCGTAAACCAGTTGCCGGCCAGGCTATCGGTAATAACCCGGTAGCTGTAAAATACCTGATACACGGGGCCGGATTCGCTTTGCGGGTCTTGCACTTCTTCATGCCACAGGGCGTGCAGCCACAGGTTGCCCCAGGTGAGCGCGCCGGTGCGGGTAATAAACAGGCTGGGTTTCAGGCCGCTGGTGGCTCCCTGCCCGCTGACCGAAGGATGGTCGGTGGAAGGCCATTGCCCTTGCGTGGGGATGTCTCTGGGGGTGGTCCACGAATTGCCGTTGTTTTGAGAGCGAACATAGGTCAGCGCAAAGTTATCGGTGCCCGGCTGTTGAATATCGAAGGAGATAAAGAGCAGGTCAATATTCCCGTCAAGCGCCTGGGCCACCATGGTGGGATTGCCGGGGTTGCCGTTTTGATAAGCGCCATATCCGGCATTGCTGGTGGCCCACGTTTTAGCGCCGTCCGCGCTGAAGACCGTATCGGTGTAAGTGGTGTCATAGCGATATTCAATCTCGTTGTTGGCGTCGTCATCCCACACCAGGTGCAAACGCCGGTTGGCGAAGACCAGTTGCGGGTTTTGCGGATTGGCGCCGGTGGTAATGGTAACGCCGTTGCTCCAGGTGACGGTGGTGTTGCTGATTTGGCCCCGGCTGTAAAGCAGGGTGTTGTTGGCGGCGTCAACCCATACCACGTGCAGGTTGCCCTGGTCGTCCTGGGCCAAAGTGGGGTTCAGAAATTTGGCGGTGCTGCTTTGGGTGGCGGTAATGGTAGTGGGGGCGGCGCAGGTATTATAATCGGTGGCTACGTTACAGGCGGTGTATTGAATGTTGGGATACACAAAGTCATTGAGGGGCAGGTCGTTGACCAGTTTCTGGCTGTAGTAGCCCTCAGACCAAACGATGTGCAGTTTGTAGGTATCGGTGGGCAGATTTACGCCTTCAAAAATGAAGACAGGGTCGCGGGCCAAACCCAGCAGGGGCGTATCGGGTGTGGCGGCAGAGATGGTAGCGGTGTGGATTTTGGTGGTGGGCCGCCAGTATCCCGGCGTTTCGCGGGCGCTTTGCAGGTAAAGATGCCCGCCGGTGGTCTCGATGGTTTCGTTGTCCAGCGCTTCCGTCCACAGCACGGCTACTGTATCGCTATAAGAGTTGATAACCGGCTGCCCGGCGGTTAAGCCCCGCTCAGCCGAGCGCGAGATATTGTGGGCGTGTTGAAAGTCGGTGGTGGGGTCGGCGGCAAAAATGGGGTACAGAAAAATCAGGCCGACAAGCCCCGGCGTTAAAGCCGCCAATGCCAGTAATTTCCACACTTTCAAGCGAAAAACTGCTGTATTCATTGCACCATCCTTAGTTATGTTTAGCAGTAACTATACGCGAATCCATTCAACTTCCCAAATTAATTCAGCAACAGTAGCGAGATATTGTCGATTTTGTCTCCCGGTTTCAAAACAATCACCGTTGAAGCAATGTAGGTGGCGTTGTTTTCGGTGTATTCGGCGTACAGAATATATTGCGTGCCGGCAGGGTCGGCGGGCAGGTCGTAAAAGCTGAAGGTTGAGTCATGGATAGTATAGGATTTTTCCATGCTGCCGTCAATGGCGTAAACCCATACAAACACGCCCGGTTTTTTCGTCGGCACGCCGTCGATAAAGACGCGCACGTCGCCGGCCACTTTGGTGCTGTATTCGGTGGGAACCGGCTGCACGGTACACATTTCCAGAGCCACGTTATCCAGATAAAAGCGGGTGCTGTATGTGCCGTTGGGGTTGGGCGATTCAAAGAACAGGCGCATAGTCTGGCCGGCGTAATTAACCGGGTTAAAATAGGGAGCCTGGGTGGGGCCGACCAGGTTAATCCTCCTGAAAATCCAGTCGCCGTTGCCGGGGTCCGGGTTTTGGGGGTTAATAGTGGGCGTATCGCTGCCATGCGCTATGGAAATTGCCCCGGTAACGCTCAGAGCATCGAACTGTTGGCCGGTTTGGTCGCGCAGCAGTACGTTGAGCGGGTCCGGCTCGGCTACGCCTTCCGGGTTGACGGCCACGTGCAGGCTCAGTTCCAGACTGGTGCCGCCGCCCACGGTGGGGGTTAGCACCCAGGTGGGCATGGTAAATTCCTGATACAGCCACGGGGTGCGGGCCTGGCCATACAGGTTGGTGGCCGGCAGCAACATGCTGAAGCTTTCGCCGGCGGCATAGTAGTGGGGCAGGCTGGTGCGCGTTACTTGCTGGGCAACATTTTGATAGACCCATTTTGACATCAGGGTATCGTCTTCAAAATTGCCGTTGACAATGGCGTTGTCGCACTGCTGCATACCCGGTGGAATTTGCGGGCCGCCGCCGGCGGAACATTGCGACTGGGCGTAATCCTGGTTGTTGCTGGGCGTAAAGTTGGCATCGGTGGTGAGCAGCAGTTGATACAGCTCAAAGCCGTCTTCGCGCATCCACACGCTGACAGACTGGCTGCCCAGACCGCTAATATCAATGTAGTAGCGGCTGGATCCATCTTGCTTGGTGTTGAACCAAACCATATTGCCGTTCGTCGTGTTGGAACTCATATTATCGGCGGCGGCGGGCGGGCTGCTGCTTAAGCCCACGTAAAGGCTGTTGCCGTTGCTGTTGGGGCTGGCGCCCAACGCCCACACGTAATACCGGCCCGGATGGCTGATGTTGACTTTGTAGCGCACTTCCGGCGACTGGGTTTCGTAACCGGCGCTGGTGTAATTGCTGGGACTGCCGCCGTCTTGCACCCACAAGCCCGATTTTCCGCTTTGAGAGGTGGCTTCCCACAGTCTGGCGCGGTCGAATTTATCGGTGTAATTGTTGGCATTGACAAAGACGTTGCCGTCCACTTCGCGCACTTCGCCGCAACTGGCGGTTTGACCGGGGTTGACGCAGACGTGATAGCCGTCGAAGGTGACGGTGTTGCGTTTGTTGGCATTGTAAGACGAGTTAATCAGGCCCAGGTAGGCGGTGGTTGGCATGTTGTTGGCGGTGAGGGTGGTTTGCAGCGTCCAGGTGGTGGGCGGATTGGTGGTATCGTATGAATAGTACAGGCTGAAATCCTTGCCGCTTCTGACGATGCGCAACCATACCGGCAGAGCATGGCCGCCGGTGTTGATGTCGCTGGCTTCGGCGATGCGGCTGCCGTTTTGCCGGAGTTGGTATTGCAACCCGTGCGAGAAGGTTGAAAGCCAGTCCAGTTTGTCGTCGGCGGTGGTGATGGTGGGGCTGATTCCGGCCCGCACTTCCAGGCCGAATTTGGCCCATTGGCTCAGGGCGCTGCCGTCGTCGTATGCGCTTTGGGTCAAATTCCGCACCCGCACATCGAAGTTGCCGGTTAAGGGGTGGAAGGCGTACTGGAAGCCGCCGCCGGCGTCGTCGTTGACCCAGGTGCTTGAACCATCGTTTCGCATGGTGATAATATCGCCATTAACAGAGAACGATGGGGATGGCGGCGCAGTTTCGACGGTCACAATCCTGAACTCGAAGGGCAGGGCGGCGGCATCGCCAAAGGCTACGTGGCTCATTTCGGTGGTGATGGGTTGGGTTGCGCCGGTTGGAGCTTCGTACAGAATATTTGTTGAGCCGATACAATTGGAGGTGGCGTTACAGATTTTGAAGTTATCAAAATCAAAATCCTGGGCGTTGGCAGCATTGCCGGAACTGCTGTACATACCGGCCAGTACATCGCCTTGCAGGTCGTTGATGGTTAGCGTTTGCTTGTTTGCCCATGTGCTGTGTGTGCCGTCGCCGTTATCGGTGGCGGTGTACAGTACCATTTTAGCGTCGGTTTTGACGATGCGCACCCAAACCGGGGTGCCGCCGGGGTGCGGCACGCCCGTTTGCAGCACGGTAGTGGTGGCCGCGCCGCCTGCCGGTCGCCAAACCGATTGCAGTGTGCCGTTGGCGTAGCCCAGGCTCAGTTTGGCTGCGTCCGGGGTGGCGGCGTCTGTCCGAATCTCCAGCCCCCACTCGCCGCTGACATTGGTATCAGTAGCCAGCAGGCGGGCCTGAATCTCGAAGCTGCTGGTGTTGGCCGGGGGTTGCGAGCCGGTGCCTTTGATGGCAAAGGTGTACGTGCCCTCATCGGCATCGTTGGTGGTGAAGTTCACCTGGGCAAAGCGGTCGCCCGCTGCCGAGGGGCTGAAGCGAATGACGAAGGTGGTGCTGCTGCCGCCCGCCACCGTTGAAGCGGGCTGCGTCTCGACGGTGAAATCGGCGGCGTTGACCCCGCTCAAGGTTACGTTGCTCACGGTCAGGTCGCTGCCGCCCAGGTTTTGGATGGTGAAGGTGTGGGCCACAGAGCCGCTGCCCACCAGCGCCGTGCCGAAATCGGTGTCATCGGCTGTGTTGGGCGTGGCGCTGCCGCTGGGGATATCGACGCCGTTGCCGGTGACGTTCACCTCCGGCGCGGGGGCGCTTGCCGGGCCGAAGACCACGTAGGCTACTTGTTCGGTGGTATGGTTGCGCTCGCTGTCAGCAATCTGGTCTTCGTCAAAAGCGATGTTCAAGGCGCTGCTGCTGACCGGATTGGCCCCGTACAAAACCGGCCAGCCGCCGTCGCCGCCGTCCATAGCCGCCGCGCTGACAATCGCCACTGAGGCCGTGGCCGGGCCGGAGAGGGCGTAGGCGTAGGGTGGGTTGTCGCCCATACCCCGTATGGAATCGGCCCCAAGCCGGGCGGTGTATTCCATACTCTCAAATTGGCCGGTTCCGGCTTCAATTACAATGTAGCCAATCGTTTCATCTTTTTTGCGGTTCTTGTTTTTATCGGCGCCGATGTGTTTGCCCACTGACAACTTTGTGGCGGTGGGCGGATTCTTTTGCGAGCCGTCGCTGGCCCAAAAAACTGACCAATCCTTGTTGTTGTAGCTCATTACCTGCCCCACCACTACCGGACTGACGTAGCTTTGGTTGTAACTTTGGCCCTGAATCTGGTTCCATTTGCCTTTGCGGTCGGTTTTGGTAGAGGTCATCAGACGGGCTTCCATTTTAACGCCGTCGGCGGCCAGGGTATAGGTTCCCGCCTCAACGGCTATGTAGTGGATGGTGTAGCCGTTCAGGGTTACATCCGGGTCGTTCTTGTCCGGATTTTGCACGCGCACTTCAAAGCTGTTGCCGCCGGCATTGCGAATGCGGGCCACGGCGGGCTTCATGTTTTTATCGTAATTGACGGAGGCCACCACCACCATCGAATTATAGGTGTTGGGCAGGGTGACGGTTTGCCAGCCGTTGCCCACATTGCTTAACGTGCCGACGGCCAGTTTGGTGGCCCCGGCGGCGGGCGCTCTTTTGCCGGGCGCTCTGACGGTGCTTTCGTACACTTTTACGTTGCTGAAGAAACTTTCCTGGGCAGAGTTGGCGTCGTCATCACCCACAAAGAAGAGATAATTCATGGCGCCGGTGTAAAACTGGCCTGCCGGAATAATGTAATGTTTCCAGGTTGAACCGGAATAATTGTGATAATTTTGCAGACCCCAGGTTTGGGTGCCG
>JAJRUC010000466.1 GCA_024278015.1 Chloroflexota bacterium | reverse complement strand
GAATACACAATTAAATTTTTGGATGATATGATTATGATTGTAGCAGCCGTTACCATTATGGCTTACTCGTTATAGACGTTCAGCGCCCCTAATTTGCCAAATAACCATTGGATGATGTTGACCATTCCGTTTGTGATTTATGGTATCTTTCGATATTTATACAACCTGCATATCCTGAACGGGAATGGGGACCCCTCTGAGGTGCTGCTCCAGGACCGTCCCATTCAGGTGGCGGTTGTTTTGTGGGGGCTATCGGCCACGGCTATATTATACTGGTTTTAGGGCTTTAAATACAAGCAAATGTTGCGGTAATTACAGAAACACAAAGAAAGCGGCATTTTTCTGCAATAGCAGATGCCGCTTTTTTTGTTGTCTGCTTACATCATACGATTTAACGTTTGGTGTATTGAGGCGCTTTTCTGGCGCGTTTGAGGCCGGGTTTCTTGCGCTCTTTGACTCTGGCGTCTCTGGTCAGTAAACCGTGCTGCCGCAATGTTTGCCGCAATTCCGGGTTTAACACCAGCAAGGCTCTGGCGATGCCCAAAGAGACTGCGCCGGCTTGCCCGGCCACACCGCCGCCGCTCACTTTAACGCTGATGTCGAAGGTGCCGTCCAGACTGGTCGCTTTTAAAGGGGCGAATACTGTTTTGAGGTCGGTGTCACGAGAAAAATATTCATTAACGGGCAACCCGTTGACCACGGCATCACCCTCGCCGGCGTACAGGCGAACCCTGGCGGTAGCCTCTTTACGACGGCCAAGACCTTGATAATAATGTCCTTCCATTGCCATGTACCGTTCTCCCTGTTATAATTCCAATGGCTCAGGCTGTTGAGCTGCATGTGGATGGTTTTCGCCTGCATACACTTTTAATTTTTTATACATTGCCCGGCCCAACCGGTTTTTGGGCAGCATGCCCTTCACCGCCAATTCGATGGCTCGTTCCGGGAATCTTTTCAATTGGTCTTTCAAGGTAATTTCTTTTAAACCGCCCGGATAACCGGAATGGCGATAGTATTTCTTCTGGTCCAGTTTTCGCCCGGTGGTAAATATCTTTTCTGCATTGATGATGATAATATAGTCGCCGCAATCTACATGCGGCGTGTATATCGGTTTATGTTTTCCGCGCAAGATAGAAGCCACTTGTGTCGCCAGTCGCCCCAGGGTTTTCCCCTGAGCGTCAACCACATACCATTTTCTTTCTATCTCGTGAGGTTTGGCGCTATACGTTTTCACTGTCCGTCTCCCCATAAAACTGGTTTATCGTTTTTATTAATAATTTACTTTCATCAAACACAACCCGTTGGCTAAAGCCGGGGCTCCTGCTTTGGAACGGTCTTTGGCTTGAAGAATGTCTCGTACATCTACCGGCGTTAATGCTCCGCACCCCACCTGAATGAGTGTGCCCACAATATTGCGTACCATCCTGTATAAAAACGCATTGGCGGTGATAAAGAACGATATTTCAACGCCGTTGACCTGCCATTCTGCCTGAGTAACGCATCTGACCGTATTATTGCCCTGCGGCGGCTTGCCAAACGAAGCAAAATTATGCGTGCCGATGAGATAACGGCCGGCTTGCTGCATTAAGGCCACGCGCAATGGCCGGGCAATATGGGTGGTGTATCGATGCCGAAGCGCGTCCCTTTCCGGCTGGTTCAGGATGGTATACCGGTACTGCCGGCTGACGGCATCGAACCGGGGGTGAAACCCGGCATCTACCCTTGTTAATGACCTGATGCTGACATCTGCCGGCAACAAAGCGTTTAAGGCTCGTTGCAGGGTTTGGGTGGGGTGCTGCCAATCCAGCGAGAAGGCTATCACCTGTCCTGCGGCGTGAACGCCGGCATCCGTGCGGCCCGCAGCCCGCACCCGAACAGGGTGGCGGGCAATTTGCTGTAGCGTTTCTTCCAAAACGCCTTGCACGGTTCGGCCCTGAGCCTGAATTTGATAGCCCGAAAAGTCTGTGCCATCGTAGGCTACCACCGCTTTGCAGGTTTGCACAAGTTCTGCCGCCCACCGGCCGGTTACGCTTCGTAATCTACCAATTCAATCAAGGCCATCGGCGAGGCATCGCCTTTGCGGGGGCCTAATTTGTAAATACGGGTATAGCCTCCCTGCCGGCCCTGAAAGTGTTCCGCTATTTCGCCGAATAATTTTTGCTGAACGGCCGGGTCGTACAAGCGGCCGGCCGCCAGCCGGCGCGCATGGAGGTCGCCCCGTTTGGCCAGGGTCACCAGTTTTTCTGCAACCGGGCGCAGGCTTTTGGCTTTGGCCTCGGTGGTTTGAATTTTACCGTGCTTGAATAACTCTGTAGCCAGGCCACGCAAAAGGGCTTTACGTTGCGCTGTATTTCTGTTTAATTTACGTCCGGCTACGCGATGTCGCATATCGTTTAATCCTCCAACCTGTCAGGTTTCTCGTCAAAAACAACCTTTTATTTATTGGGTACCCGCTCTGGAGGCTGTAATAATATTGGGGTCAATATCTATCAACAGATCTTTTTCTTCCAGACGGTCTATTAATTCATCCAAAGATTTTTGGCCGAAATTTCTAATGGCTAAAATTTCATCCGGGCCTTTACGTAATTTTTCCAGTATTTCGCCTACCTGGGTAATACCGGCGCGTTTCAGGCAATTATAAGCGCGGACGGTCAGCTCCAGGTCTTCGATGGGCGTATCCAGGACTTTGGAGGCCGGGGTTTCTTCTATCTGGGCCACCTCTTCCGGCTCTTCTTCAATGGTAATGCTGGCGACCAAAGAAAAATGCTTTACCAGCAACCGGGCCGCCTCCCGAAAAGCATCATACGGAGAAATTGTGCCGTCGGTGGTCACTTCAATAACCAGTTTATCGTAGTCTGTTGCTTGTCCCACCCGCGCCCGTTCTACCTTGAAGTTTGCCTTGCGCACCGGGCTAAAAATCGCATCAATGGGGATTTCGCCAATGGGCAATTTGCCCCGTTCTTCGGCCACAGAATAGCCCCAGCCCACATCAACCACCAATTCCATATCGAGTTCGGTTTCGCTTGAATCGGCGGTCAGCAGGTGCAGGTCCGGGTTGACAATTTCTACATACGGCGGATATTCCAGGTCGCCCGCGGTCACTTCTCCTTCGCCCTTTACTTCCAGGCGCAAGCGGGCCGATTCGTTTTGGTAGAGTTTAACCCGGAGTTCTTTCAGGTTCAGGATGAGGGCGGTCATATCCTCGCGGATATGAGGAATATCCGAAAATTCATGATGCACACCGCTCACCCGCACAGACGTTACCGCCGCGCCTTTCAGCGAAGACAGCAGCACGCGGCGTAACGCATTCCCCAGGGTAACACCATATCCCGGCTCCAAAGGACTGATGCTAAAACGGCCAAAATCTCTGGTACTCGCTTCAGTTTCTACTTTGGGTAAAACAAGGTTCAAGTCCGACAACAGTACACCCTCCACATAACTCTTTTGCCGCACAGGCAAAAAGATAACTCAACATTAACCTTAGCGGCTATAGTATTCAACAATCAGTTGTTCGTTAATAGCCATTTCAATATCTTCACGGACAGGGTCTACCAATACCGTACCGTGCAAGGCCGCCGTATCTAACCGAAGCCAGCCGGGTACTTTTGTATCGGTAATTGACTGGGCGCGTTGTTTGAAGTAGGTGTTTACTTTTTTGCCGGCGCGCACTTCAATTTCATCACCCGGTTTTACCAAAAATGAGGGGATGTCGGTTTTGCGGCCGTTGACGCTGAAATGCCCGTGTCGAACCAACTGCCGCGCCTGGGCGCGAGAGTCGGCCAACCCTAACCGATAAATTACATTATCCAGCCGGGACTCCAGCAAAATCAGCAAATTGGCGCCGGTCACGCCCTTCATTCTTTGCGCTTTGCGGAAGTAACGGCGAAACTGTTTCTCGAACACGCCATAAAGCCGGCGCACCTTCTGCTTTTCTCTGAGCTGATTGCCGTAATCAGACTCTTTGGCCCGAAACCTTCTGGCCGGGCCGGGGGGATGCGGGCGACGTTCCATTGCGCACTTGGGCGAATAGCAACGGTCCCCCTTCAAGAATAGTTTTTCGCCTTCGCGGCGGCATAATTTACATACTGCACCTGTATAACGAGCCAATTTTTCCTCCTGATATTCACAAGGTTTACGGGCCTGGCGTTCACCCTTCGTCCCTTTAACCTTTGGTATGTATTAATTGATAAATAATTAAATTGTTAGACGCGCCGTTTTTTGGGCGGGCGACAGCCGTTGTGCGGGATGGGCGTTACATCTGTAATGGATTTTACCTTCAGCCCGGCGGCTTGCAAGGCGCGAACAGCGGCTTCTCTGCCGGGGCCGGGGCCTTTAATGTACACGTTCACTTCTCGCATACCGTGTTCGCCGGCGGTCTTGGCCGCAGACGTGGCCGCAATTTGAGAGGCGTAGGGGGTGCTTTTCCTGGAGCCTTTGAAGCCGGAAGTACCGCCGCTGTACCAGCAAATTGCATTGCCCTGCATGT
>JAJRUC010000465.1 GCA_024278015.1 Chloroflexota bacterium | reverse complement strand
CCCCCCTCTTTGAGGGGGGAGCAGTCGCAATTTCATCGGCCTGTCGTCTCGCAATGGTAGCCACAAGTATTTTACGGATAGCCGCTAATACAAAGTTACCCGGCTGCCCTGCGGCGTTTTTTGCACCCGAATTTGGGTGGGAAACAGGCTTTGCAATTCATCAATGTGGGTGATGACAATCACTTTGGCAAAATCATCCTGAATGGCGTTGATGGCCTCTACCAGCCGTTCCCGGCCCTGCGCGTCCTGGGTGCCGAAGCCCTCATCAATGACCAGGGTTTGCAAATTGGCCCCCGCCCGGCGAGCCAGCAGTTTGCTTAAGGCAATGCGCACCGCAAAATTCACCCGAAAGGCTTCGCCGCCGGAATACAAATCGTAGTTTCGCGCGCCCAATTCATCGGCTATGCGAATATCCAGCGTCTCGATGGTGCTATCTGTGGTTTTGGTAGAACGATGGGTGATGAATTGCAAATTCACCCGACCATCGGTCATGCGGGCCAAAATCTCGTTGGCCTCAACTTCCAGTTCGGGAATGGCGTGTTCAATGAGTTGGGCTTGCACCCCGTTTTTGCCGAAAGCCACCCGTAATTCCTTGTACACCTGCTGAAGTTCCTTCACCGCTACCAGCGCGTCCTCTTTTTGGCCCCGTTCTTTGGCTAACCGGGCCACATAATCGAGCTTTTGGCGGGCGGCGGCCACGGCATCGCGGGCCAGCCGTTCCTCCAGTTGCAGGGCATCCACCTGCGCGCTGGCTTCTTGCAGGGCGACAACCACTTGCGGCAGTTTTTCCGTTTCCGATTGCAAGGCGGCCATCAGGTCCCGGTCGGCGGCGGTTTGGCTTAACAAGCGGGTTTGCCTGACCCGGTCACGCTCCAGCCGCGCCGATTCTTCCTGCAAGCGCACTTGCGCGTCCTGCAAGGTTCGCCAATCTTCCTCAAAATGAGCCAAAGATTCTCCCTGCTTTTTTGCCGCCCGATGCGCCTGACTGTCGTAATCCAGGCGAGTCAACTGCTGCTCCACTTGCGCCAACTGAACGGTGGCTTCCGGAGCGCAACTTGCTTGCGCCAATTCAGCTTGCAGGGCGGCCAGTTGCGGGGCCAGAGTTTCCAGCGTGTTACGGGCCGATTGCGCTTCCTGCAATTGCTGTTGCAGGCGGGCCAGTTGCCCTTGCCGGGCCGGAAATTCCTTTAATTGGGCCTCTGTCCGGCGCACGTGTTTTGTCTGCGCCCGGTATTCCGCCTCGATGGCCTTCAACCGGGCCGCATTGGCGCGATGCGTATCGCCGCGCGTGGTGCCGTCGTCGGTAAATTGAGCCTTCACCGCCCGGCGGTGGGCCTCGTTGAGGGGCTGGGCGCAAACCGGGCAGGTTGAACCGGCCTCTTCAAGCTGGGTCAAGCGCTCTTTGATTTTATCCATCTCCGTTTTAAGCTGTTTGTTTTCTTCGGTCAGGCGGGCTTTTTCTGTTTGCAAATTGACCAGGGTTTCCCGCATGGCGTCGCGTTCCGTTTCCAGGGCGGCCAGGGCGGCCAGACGGGCTTGCACGGTCTGCAACTCGGTTTGAAGAGCGTCAATGGCCTCAACTTTCGGAGTCAGGTCGGCCAGTTGCGATTGTTTGACCTGAAGTTGCGTCTCGATAGCGGAACGGGCCTTGTTGATGACTCCCTCCAGTTGATGGCGTTTTGCGGCCAGGTCAGAATATTGGGCCAGCCGGTTGTTCCAGTCTTCCATTGCTGTTCCGGTTTGCCGGAGTTTTTTGTATCCGGCCTCAATATCCGCCTTACGGGCAATGATTTGCCGGTATTGCGTAACGCGCTGTTCAGAATGGGCGATGGTGCGGGCCAACTCATCCAGGTCGGTTTGGGCCTGGGCAAAGTGTTTCTGCAAATCGGCCAGGCGGGTTTCCTTCAACGTTAGTTCCTTGTGCTGCTGCCGCAGTTCGTTCAGGCGGTCTTCAGCCGCGCGCAACGATTTGTGCAGGGTGGCAGAGCGGCTTTTGTGTTGCTGCCATTCCTGCCGGTAGGCGGCCTCGCGCCCGATTTCACGCTCCATTTGGGCCAGTTGACCTTCAATCTCTTTAATCTGCTGCCCGTATTCCCGAACCTGGTCGCGGGCGCGTTCTTCGTATTCATCGTAAATGCCCAGACCCAGAATATCGGCCAGGATTTGCTTGCGTTCCGCCGGTTTTTTGGTGGTAAATTCATCGGCCCGGCCTTGCAGCAAAAAGGCGGAGTTGATGAAGGTGTCATAATCAAGCCGGAGCAAGCGGTTGATTTTGGCCTGCGTCTGGCGGATGGTGTTTTCGGTCAGGGTGCGCCAGCCGTCGGCCTCCGGCACCCAGGTTTGCAGGTGCAGCTCGGTTTTGCCGGCTTTGGTGGCAATCGAGCGCCGGCGCAAGGCGCGGTACAGGGTCTCGTTCAGGCTAAAGACCAGTTCCACCGACATGTTGGTTTCGCCCAGGTGAATCAGTTCGTCGCTTTGGTTTACGCGGGCCTTGCCCCACAAGGCCCAGGTTATGGCATCAAGCAGGGCGCTTTTGCCCGCGCCGTTTTCGCCGCTAAGGCAGGCCAGGTGAATGCCGGTCAGGTCCAGCGTTTCGGGTTGGCGGTAGGCCATAAAATTTTTCAACGTCAGCTTTACGGGTATCATGGCAAGCCTTTCGTTAGATGGTCTGTGACAGTCGCTATGTTATATTATAAATCAGAAAACCACAGAGCGCGTCAGGCCGCCGCTGACCCGCCGCGCAACGGCATCGGGTGGAAGCCCTTGTTAGCCTGCCTTGCTCTCTGGAAGGGGCCTGTTCTTCTTCAACCATAGCAAAACGACTATTACCACAATTAACACAACCGTTCTTATCAAGCTTGCTTCCATACCAAATTCACCGCCGCTTAACCAGCGAGAACCAAGCGATTGCGACACAAACAGGGTCGTGCCTTCTAATCCCATGCTACTAACTGAAATGCCAGAGTTCGGTGAGCCAACAATAAAAAACTGAGCAAAGTTCCAGGCAGCATGCCAACCTATGGGCAACCAAAGCGAGCGCAACCACAACAGGCCCAATGCATAGGTGACAGCCGAGAGCATAATGTTAATCGCTCCCAATGGTTCGGCATTCGGGTTGAGCAGATGCATTCCACCGAACAGAAGCGAAGTGACAACGATCGCAGGAACTACGCCCCAGCCACGTTTGACGTTTTGAAACCAATAGCCGCGATTTAGGACTTCTTCAACAACCGGCCCCAGAATAGATGAGGCAAACAACCATCCCAAGGCCATCAAAACTGTTCTGGCAGGCACGCTCGCCAGCCCCCAGGAAGGCTTTATTACACCAATGATAACCATACCACCAAATACCAGCAGCGCTTCCACCAAACCTGCGGCAAGCCCACCCGCCAGGTACCTCCATTGCCTTCGGGAAAACACCCACCACATATCCTTTAGCTGTTTGCGTTCAAACCAACGCCACACTAACAATACGAGCAAGAGATTTACGCCGAACAAGATGATAATGCCGATGATTTTCCCGTCTGGGCTGATAGTGTTTAGCGTTTTCCCATGAAAATCAATGTCCAGCCAATGCAGGGTATCTACCAGAAGTGCGAAAACAAGCCAGCCGACGATGTTACCCGGAATGCCCACCATCAAAATAATTTGCAGAATTGAGACCCGCATAATAGGCCATATTCGGTCAGACAGAAATGATTTTGGTGATGCCATTTTGTTCACTCCTCAAACGAAATGCGTTCTTTCACAGATACAGACATTGACCATGGTAGAGCGGGCTAACACCCCAAAACAAGCCGATTGCGGGTTTAACGCCCCCCCTCCATTGTAACCCGCTTCCCGAACCAACGCACCTCCCCATCGAAACCGGCGTGAGCAATTCGGGTACATTTGCATTGTTGGACAACGACAGTCGCTATGTTATATAATCAGGACTTACTCAGTTGCGGTAAATCACGGTGTTTTACCCCCTCCCCGCTTCGCGTCCCCCGCTGTCGGGGGAGGAGCTAATTCCCCCCGCTTGAGGGCGCGAAGCGGTTTCTTCATCAGGGACTGAGGGGGGTAAAATGTTGCAACTGCGT
>JAJRUC010000464.1 GCA_024278015.1 Chloroflexota bacterium | reverse complement strand
GCGTAATATTTGGCCGCGCCTTCATCGGGCAGGTTGCCGGTAGCGCCGGTGTGGTCTTTCAGGTTGACGGTCACAAGTTGGGTTTGGAAGGTGACAATCGAGTTGGCGCCGACATCCTGGGTGATATTGGCTGTGCCGCCGCCGTAGGTCATGCTGAATTTGTAGTTGAGGGGCAGCAATTCTTTGTTGACAGTGCCGTTTACGGTGGTGCCGAAGGTTTTCCAGCCGGCGGCGTAATATTTGGCCGCGCCTTCATCGGGCAGGTTGCCGGTAGCGCCGGTGTGGTCTTTCAGGTTGACGGTCACAAGTTGGGTTTGGAAGGTGACAATCGAGTTGGCGCTGACATCCTGGGTGATGTTGGCTGTGCCGCCGTTATAGGTCATGCTGAATTTTAAATTACCCTTTAATCCTGCCATCGGGAAGAACAGGGCGCCGCCGGCATTGGTAGTGCCAATGGTCTTCCAGCCGCTATCATAGTATTTGGCCGTTCCGCCGGCCAGACCATTCCCCTGGCTGTCAAGGAGTTTGACGACGACAAAACTTTGTTCCATCGAACATCCTGCGACGGTCAGGCTGGTGGGGTAATTGTCGAACCTGAAATTTTGGTACAGGCCCGGCAATAATTCCATCGAGGGTTTCTGGAAGGTGCGCCAGCTTTGTTCATAGTAGGTGATGTTCCCGCTGTATTGCAAAGTAACGCGGGTTGTTTCGAAGGCGAGTGGATTGGCCGCCGAATAGTCTGTCATTGAAACGGGAATGCCATCCATTTGTTGCCATTTGCCCTGGTAGCGCATACCAAACGAATATGCGCCCGGCAGTAATTCAACCGCAGGCGTATCGCCATTGGCGTCAGTAGCGCCTATGGATTGCCAGCTTTGGGCGTAGAACTGAACGTCACCATCGGGTAGCCCTGTCCCGTCGCAGGTTTCCAGCCGTACTACCATCGGCACGGTTTGGAAGATGACCACGCCGGTGGCGGCAACGTCAACGCCATCATATTGTTGCCATTTGCCTTTATAAGTCATCCCGAATGAGTAGCTGTCTGTGGGCAACAACATCATGGTGGCGCCTGTGTTATCAGTAACGCCAAAGTCTTTCCATGAGCCTTTGTAATACTTGACTGTGCCGTTGGGCAGGCCGTTCCCCTGGCTATCCAGTAGTTTTACAACGACCATCGTTTTGTCAACCGCGCAGCCGCTGACGGTGATGTTCTCTTGCCGCCCGTCAAATTTAAAGCGATAATTGCCGGGCAACAGGTCCATTGCGGGTTTGTTGAATGTACGCCATGACCCGCCGTCGTAAACAATGTTCCCGTCATATCGCAAGGTGACAGCCGTGGTTTCAAAATTGAATGGCATTGAGAGGTCGTGCGCTATGTCAACGGTACGGTAGTTGTAGGTCATACGAAGGGTATATGTGCCGGGGAAGAGTTCCCTCGTTACCAGGCATGGGCCGGTATCGCCGGTGGTGCCAAAATCTCGCCACGCTCCGGCAGAGTATGTCACCACACCACCATCAAGCGGGTCACCAGAGCAACTTTTCTTCAAGGTGGCTTCGGCCAGTTCTGTTTGAAAGACCACGGTTGTGCCGGGGGCCGTAATGGGGAAGGTATCGATTTTGGATGTATAGTTGTAGGTCATTCTAAATTTGTAGCTTTTATCCGGGAAGACCTCCACTGAAACCTGACCATTGGCATCAGTATTGCCAAAATCTTCCCAGTAGCCGCCGCCCTGCGCCAAATTGCCGCCACCGTCAGTAATGGGGTTGTCTGTATGGTCGCGCAGTTCGATGAGGGCTTCGGCAGTTTGCCAGGTATACATTGATGCATCCAGCGCCGCCCGATTTTGCTCAACGGTCCCTTGATGGACAGTCATGGCAATTTTGTTGTAGGACACAGTCGGCAAGTCAACCCAGAGCTTCCCGTTAGCGTCGGTTTGGCCGGGAATACCGTGCCATGAGCCATCGGCCCATTTGGCTACGCCACCGGACAGTCCGGTGCCGTTGTGGTCAAGCAAGGTCAGATAGCCACTGGTCAGGGCGCACCCGCTCACGGTAACGGGCACAACCTCTCCACCTGAACCGCCAAACCGGAAATTGTAACCAAGGGGCAGCATTTCCATTGGCCCGCTAAATAACTGCCAACTGCCGCCGTTGCCAATACGATAATGGATGGGGTCTGCCCCAACCATATCGACGCGGGTGGTGGTGAAGGTTACATTGGCATCGGTAGTAATGTCCTGGATTTTGTTGTTAAAAGCAATACCAAGCTGCACCCGGAAGTTGTAGTTGGTCAGGGGGAGCATTTCGATGGGGCCGGCGATGGTGTTCCATTGGCCGCCATTCGCCACGCGGTAAGAGAAGATGCCGCCCGGTACCGGATTACCGGAACAATCCAGCAAATTCAGGGTGACTTTGGTGGTCTGGAAGATGACGTTGGGGTCGGCGGTGATGTCCTGGATTTTGTTGACGGTTTCTCCGGCGGCGCCGTATTGCACCCGGAAGTTGTAGTTGGTCAGGGGGAGCATTTCAATGGGGCCGGCGATGGTATTCCATTGGCCGCCATTCGCCACGCGGTAAGAGAAGATGCCGCCGAGGGGGTTGCCTCCGCTATCCTGGAGGGAGAGGGTGACTTTGGTGGTCTGGAAGACGACGTTGGGGTCGGCGGTGATGTCCTGGATTTTGTTGACGGTTTCTCCGGCGGCGCCGTATTGCACCCGGAAGTTGTAATTGGTCAGGGGGGGAAGGTCAATGGTGTTGCCGGGAATTGGCACCCAACTGCCGCCGTTCGCAATGCGATAGCTCCATTGAACGCCGTTGATGGCGCCGCCTGCGCTGTTGTTGAGAGTCAACGTAACGGTAATATCGTTGTTGACAACACTCTCACCGCCGCCTTCTGCCTGTACTATGGGTACGGCCAGCAGTAGCGCTAATATTATAACCAGAAAAATACTCAATAATCGTTTTGGTTTTTGATATAAAACCATTTTTACCCTCCTCCAGTTTAGATAGTGGCAAAATATATTGAATTTGTTTTTATCATACAATATGCTAAAATATCAGCAGACGCGCAAAGGGTACAAAACCCGTGCCCCATTCGTCTGCCGTCCCGGTTGGGTGCCACCAACCGGGACATTTTTTTCGATACCCCATCAGACAAGCAAAAACACACAAATCATACAACCCGTACCCAAACAATCGGCAAGGCCAGGTGCCACTGGCTGTTGCCGATGATTAACAATAGGTGCGATGCACTATCATAGCATCGTTCTCCAAAGATGGTTAACTATTTATCTTTTCTTAATCGGTTGACCCAGAATTAATTTAAGTTAATTCATTACAAATACAGTATACCACACTTTCTGAAAAAATATATGATATTTTCATGTCAGTTTTTTGCAATCTTTGTGACAAAAATGTTGCAAGCAGGTGTTTTGTTGGTAATCAGCAGTTTGACAGGGGTGGTTGAGGATGAACGGGAATATTCGTTGGTGAATAACGATGAGATTCAGCGGCAAAAGGGAATACGACAAGTGGCATTTGTCGAAAGAAAACACCTCCTTATTTTAATCTAACTTCATGGGAATTTCATAAGAACTTCATATAAAAATGGTTAGAATTGGCCCTTGGGCTAACTGTTTGTAGTGGTTGAAAAGCAAATTTCAAGCGTAGTTTTTACGCAATTTTGTGGTGTCGCAGGGATTGTGACCGTTTGCCGTAGCGCGATGCGCCGCGCCCCTGCTTTTCTGTTTATCGCACAGACGGTATAATTGTCCACAATGGTTTAAAATTGATGACCCCCTCCCGTCGCCTGCGGCGACCGCTTCGCGTCCCCCTTGTCAGAGGGACGGTTGCCTGTACCCTGAACAGGGCAGGGAGAGGGCTATTTTCAAAGGAGAAAATATGACGCATCAGCATCATCTGGAAACACAGGTCATCCACGCCGGGCAAGAACCCGACCCCGCCACCGGCGCGGTGATGACCCCCATTTACCAAACGTCCACCTATGTGCAGGAAGCGGTGGGCAAGCACAAAGGGTACGATTATTCCCGCTCCGGGAATCCCACCCGCACGGCGCTGGAACAAAATCTGGCCGCGCTGGAAGGGGCGGCCTGCGGGCTGGCGTTTGCTTCGGGGATGGCCGCTATCAACACGGTGATTACCCTGCTGAAGCCGGGCGACCATGCGCTGGTCATGAACGATGTATACGGCGGCACGTTCCGCTTGTTCGATAAAATCACCCGCCATTACGGGGTGGAATTTTCGTATGTGGATGCCGCCGATTTGGACGCCTTCCGCGCCGCCGTCCGGCCGAACACCAAAATGGTGTGGCTGGAAACGCCGACCAATCCGAACCTGAAACTGGTTGATATTGCGGCCGTGGCAGAAATTTCGCGCCGGCAGCAGGCGTTGCTGGTGGTAGACAACACCTTCGCCGGCCCGTTTTTGCAAAGCCCGCTGGCGTTGGGCGCGGATGTGGTGATTCACAGCACCACCAAATATCTGGGCGGACATTCTGATGTGGTGGGCGGCGCGGCGGTGATGAACGACCGCGCCCTGTACGATGATTTGGCCTTCAAACAAAACGCGATGGGCGGGGTGCCCGGCCCGCAAGATTGCTGGCTGGTGCTGCGCGGCATCAAAACGCTGGCGGTGCGGATGGAACGCCATTGCCGAAACGCGATGACGCTGGCGCAATGGCTCTTTGACCATCCGGCGGTGAAACGGGTAATTTACCCCGGCCTGCCCAACCATCCCCAGCACGAGCTGGCGAAACGGCAGATGCGCGATTTTGGGGGGATGATTTCAATTGTGCTGAAGGGGGGCCAACCCGCCGCGCTGGAAATGGTGAAACACACCAGGCTGTTTGCCCTGGCAGAGTCGCTCGGCGGGGTGGAATCGCTGCTTGAAGTGCCGGCGGCGATGACGCACGCCTCCACCACCGATTCGGATTTTGCGGTAGACCCCGGGCTGGTGCGCCTTTCGGTGGGGATTGAGCATGTGGACGACCTGCTGGCCGATTTGGCGCAGGCGCTGGCGCAAGTGGAATAAACGGTGCGGTTGTAATGGATGTAGGGACAGGTCGCTGACCTGTTCTGCCATATCGGTGCAGGGGCGACTCGCGAGCCGCCCCTGCGGAAGGTTCATCGGCAGGGGTACGCCGCCGCGTGCCCCTGCGGTTGCGCATGAATGTTTTTGATTCCTACCCCACCCGCCCCGACAGAAAATCGAGCAAATCAATTTTGGTGATGATGCCGGTTACGGCCTCGCCATCTATAACTACCGCCACGCCGGCGGTGGCGAACACGCTCATTAGCGTTTCCATAGCCGTGTCCGGCGCAACAGTGGTTACGTCCGGGTCAACAATGCCCGCAATGGGTTCATCGGCGGGGGCGGCGGCGGGGGCAAACAGCATGTGGTTCAGCAAATCCACCTCAGTGACCATGCCGACCAGTTTGCCGTTGTCAACTACCGGCAATTGCGAGACGTCAAGCGCCTTCATCTGCCCGATGACATCGCGCAGTTTGGCGTCGGATCCGGTGGTGAACACCTTCCGGATTTTCTTCGATTGCAACACGTGCCGGGCGTGCGCTTCTTCCAGCGCGCTTTCCAGATAGCCGTTTTCACGCATCCAGTCGTTATCGAACACCTTGCTTAAATAGCGCGAGCCGGAATCGGGCAGGATGACGACCACGGTTTTGTTTGCCCCCAAATTGTAGCGGCAAACATATTTTAACGCGCCCGCCACGGCGCTGCCGCTGGAGCCGCCGCAGAAGATGCCTTCTTCCCGCACCAGGCGGCGGGTCATCAAAAAACTTTCCTTGTCCGTCACCTGCACCACCTCATCCACCACCGATAAATCGAGCGAGCCGGGCAAAAAATCCTCTCCGATGCCCTCGATTTTGTACGAGACGGCTTCGCCGGTTCTGCCCTGATGCAGGTCGTACAAAATGGAGCCGACCGGGTCTACGCCGACAATCTGCACGGCGGGATTCTTCTCTTTCAGATAACGCCCGATGCTGGTGATAGTGCCGCCGGTTCCCATACCGGCCACCAGCACATCAACCTTTCCGGCGGTCTGTTCCCAGATTTCGGGGCCGGTGGAAAGGTAGTGCGCGCGGGGGTTTTCGGGGTTGTGGTACTGGTTCGCCAAAATGCTGTTGGGGGTTTCGGCCACAAATTTATCGGCGACGGAATAATAGCTGCGGGGGTCATCCGGCTCAACGGCGGTGGGGGTGATGACCACCTTCGCTCCGAAAGCCCGCAGGAGCTGGATTTTTTCCAGGCTCATTTTGTCGGGCATGACGAAGATGGTTTTGTAGCCTTTCAGCGCGGCGGCGATGGCCAGGCCCACGCCGGTGTTGCCGCTGGTCGATTCGACGATGGTGCCGCCCGGTTTCAGCCGCCCGCTCCGCTCCGCCTCTGCAATGATGCCCATGCCGATGCGGTCCTTCACCGAGCCGCCGGGGTTGAACATTTCTACCTTCGCCAGAATATCGGCGTGCAAACCGTGGGTAACGCCGTGCAGGCGCACCATCGGTGTTTGCCCGATTGTTTCCAGAATATTGTCATAAATTAATGTCATCCGCTTATCCTCCTTGATAATGGTGAATGAATCGTATCAGTTTTTTGGGGATGGGCAAATTATTACGGGCGGCATTGCATTATTCCAAAGGCTTTTCTCCGTAGGGACACGGTGCATCGCGCCCCTATGTTGTTTTTTGGGGTCAGGCGCGCTGTTTTACAAGAATTTCGAGCAGCGTCCGCGTTTCGCCGCGAAGGTCAACATCATCTGCCGGGGGGGGGCCGACGCAGGCCGGGCAGCCGAACCGGCAGGCGCAATCCGCCACCAGCGAACGGGCGGCTTGCAATAAATCCCGGTGCAACTCAAAAAGCTGGTCGGCAAAGCCCAGGCCCGGCGGAATGGTATCGTACAGGGTAATGGTCGGGCGGGCCGCCGCCTCGGTTACGCCTTGAAAGGTGACGCCGATGTCGCGTGGGTCGCACATCAAAAAGAGGGGGGCCAGGTTGTGCAGGGCGTGGGCCAGCCCGCCCCAGGCGTTGGCCGTGCGAACCATCACTTCCACCCGCCGGTGACAGGCCGGGCAGAGGGTCATTAAATTGGGCAGGGCGTGCGCCTGTGGATACACCGCGCGCGGGTCAACCCCGTTGCGGGCGGCTTCTTCCAGAAACAGGCGCAGGGGCCGCAGGTGATGCACATCGTGCTGCCGTTGCGGTTTTTCCGGCGCGCCGCACCGCCGGCAGCGAAACCCGTCGCGGGCGCGGGCCTCGTTGCGACGGCGCTGCCACAGGTCGGCGGGGCCGTAATCCGGCTTGTCGCGCCGCCACACCCCGGCCCGGCGCAGGTCGTCCAGCAGGTCGTCGGGCAGGGTCAGCCAGTAGGCCGAGGTATCGAATGATTGGGGGGGCAGGCTCAGGTCTGCAAAGCCGATGGTTTCGTGGGTGTAGCGTTTGATTTGCTTGTAGCCGGTCACTTGCGTGGTTACGCGCACGTCGCCCCGGCTGCGGGGCAAGGCCGGGCAGGGGAGTTGCTCATCTTCCTGCAAGATTTCAATATCGGTTTCAACGTGGGCCTGGGTGTAATAGCCCACCTCTACCGGCGCCGCCTCTGCCCGGCCTCCCTCCAAATCCAGGCCGGTTATCTGGTACGATGCTCCTTCGTGCAGGTAAATGGCCCCCGGATACACCAACCGGGGGGCGCTGGTCACGTCAATTTCACCGATGGTTTGGGCTTCGCCGTGGGCCGTCTGGGCCGTAATGGCTACGTTGTGGATGCCCGCCGCCCGCAGGTTGACGGCTTCGGCGGGATAGCCTTCGCCGGCCCAGTGGAAGCGGCCCCCGGTCTGCCGCAACTCGCCCGTTTCGGCCAGGTAGCCCAGCACTTCCGCCGGGTTGGGGAACAGCCCGAAGGGTTCATCGGCTTCAAAGGGGAGTTCGTAGGCGGCGCAGGTCAGGTGTTGCAGGGCAATAGTCAGATTATCGGGGTCGATGCGGGCGTGTTCGGCCCCCCGGCTGAAGAAATAATCGGGGTGGCGCATCAAAAACTGGTCAAGCGGGGCCTGGCTGCCAACCAGCACGGCCACGCTTTCGCCCTGCCGCCGCCCGGCCCGGCCGATTTGCTGCCACGCGCCGGCGATGGTGCCCGGATAGCCGGTCAGCACGCAGGCGGTCAGCCCGCCGATGTCAACGCCCAGTTCCAGGGCATTGGTGGCAACCACGCCCTGCACTGTCCCTTCGCGTAGCCCGGCTTCGATTTCCCGGCGGGCCAGGGGCAGGTAGCCGCCGCGATAGCCGCGAACTGTTTCCGGCGGGCGGTCATTTTCGACGGCAAAATCGCGCAAATAGGTCAGCAGCACTTCCACCGTCAGGCGGCTGCGGGCAAAGACGGCAATCTGGGCGCGGGCGTTCAGCAGTTGGCGGGCGATATAATTGGCGCTCATCACCACCCCGCGCCGCATTTGGGTTTGCTCGTCGATGACGGGCGGGTTGTAAAAAACAAGGTGTTTCTTCGATTGGGGCGCGCCGTTTTGGGCCACCACGCGCAGGCGATGCGGTTCGGCCAGGTCAAGCAGGTTCAGGGCGTGCTGGTGAGGGTTGGCAATGGTGGCCGAGGCGCAGATGAATTGCGGCCTGGCTCCGTAAAAGGCGCAAATGCGGTGCAGCCGGCGCAGCACATTGGCAAAATGGCTGCCGAACACGCCCCGGTAAATGTGCAGTTCATCAATGACGATAAGGCGCAGGCCGGCGAAGAATTTTCGCCAGCGGGGGTGATGGGGCAAAATGCCGCTGTGCAGCATGTCCGGGTTGCTGATGATAACCCGGGCTGTCTCTCTGATTTTTTTGCGGTTCGATGGCGGCGTATCGCCGTCGTAGGTGGCGGCGGCGGGCGCAGATGGCCCGATGGCGGCGGCCAATTGATTGAAAGCCACCCTTTGGTCCTGGGCCAGGGCTTTGGTGGGAAACAGGTACAGGGCGCGGGCGGCGGGGTCGGCCAGCAGGGTGTGCAGGGCCGGGGCGTTGTAGCCCAGTGTTTTGCCGCTGGCCGTGGCCGTAACCATCGCCACATGTTGGCCTTGCAGGGCCAGGTCAATGGCTTCGGCCTGATGGCTGTACGGGTTTTCGATACCCGTGGTCTGGGCCGCGCTCACCACCCGCAAATCAAGCGCGGGGGGCCAGGCGGCGGTGACGGCGGGCGTGGCCGGCAGGGTGCGCCATTCGGCCACGCAGTCCATAAAGCGGGGGTCAGTTTGCCAGCGCGCCAGCAATTGGGCCAGATTCGGCAATTGCCGGAGTGCGGTCATCGTCAGGGCTTGACTTTGGCGGGACAGTTGCCCGGAACATCGGCCGGTTTTTCGGCGTGTAAGTCTGACATGGGTATCCTTTCAGCAAAAAAGCGGGTTACAGGAATTGTTTGATGAGTTTCATAACGCGGGGGTAATCCATTTTTTCTATCATGTGGTAGAGTTTGTCACCCGTTTCCACCAGCTCCAGCAAATCGGCCACCTGGCGGCGAGTGTAGGCGCTTTCGGGCGTGTCGATGGTGTCAAGGTCGCGCAGCACGTCGCGCAAGGCATTGATGGTGGGGTCGATTTCCCGTTTTTTGCGTTCCTGGCTGATAATTTTGAAGAATTGCCACACATCTTTTTCGGTGGTGTAAAATTCCTTGCGCTCGCCCTTGATGTGCATTTTGGTGACGATGCCCCAGTTCATCAGCTCGCGCAGGCTCATGCTCACGTTGCCCCGGCTGATTTGCAGTTCGTCCATAATTTCTTCGGCGCAGAGTGGTTTTTCAGAGGCGAAGAGGAGAGCGTGAACCTGGGCCATAGTGCGGTTGATGCCCCATTTGGCGCCCATTTCGCCCCAGTGGAGGGTCAGTTTGTCTTTGGCTTGCTGATAGGTATCCATAGTCGGCCTTTTGAATATTCAGTACGTACTGAATCAATTGTAAAAGCAGGGCCGCCGGTTGTCAATTTACGATGGCGTTTGTGTCGAAAGATAGTTAAGTTGGCGCAACACGTTTTCCATGCGCAGCAGGTCGGCGTTAAGCAGGCGGGCCACTTCCCGGCCGGCGTTAAGCAGGAAGGGGCGTTGGGTTTGGGGGGCGCGAATGGTGGCGGCCCGGCCCAGGATGGCTATCAACAGGTCGTCGGCGGGCAGGTGAGTGGCTCGCAGAATCAGCCGCAAAAAATCAAGCCGCTCTGTAAATTGAATAATTTCCTGTTCAGAGCAGGGTTGCAGGGTGTCAAGGCTGATGGGCGGCTGGGGGGGCAGGTTTTGCGCAAACGCGCCGCCCCGCCGATAGCCTGCCACCAGCACGCTCACTTCGATGGGTACCAGCCGGTTCAGGCGTTGGTCCCGGATGGCTTCCGGGCTGAGGTTGCCGGTTAAGATGAGTTGCCGCACGGCGGGGTCATCGTTAATCTGGACGTTGTACACCAGGCCCATAATGTCGGTTTGGTTGACGGTCACTTTCACAAAATCGCCGAATTGGGGAGTGTGAGGCTCCAGTACCCGGCAGCCGACGGTAAATTCGGTGGTGTTGGCCCGTAAAACATATCCGATGGAGAGGGAGGTTTCGGTCATAGGTGTCTTCTTTCTATCGATTTTGATACAGCGCGTTTTTGTTGGCCTGCTTCAGCGAAACAGAGGCCGCAACGCTGTGTTTTCGCAGCGAAATAGCCAGCATGGTGTCCAGCGCCTCGCGTTCCGGGCCGGAGATAATCGCCAGTTCGTGGGCGCGGGCCAGCAAATACGGGTAGCCGCCGGTAATGCGGGCCTGTTCCAGCAGCACAGCGTGCAG
>JAJRUC010000463.1 GCA_024278015.1 Chloroflexota bacterium | reverse complement strand
TTGCAGTAGGCCGGGTGAACCGGGGCCACGTGGGCGTCAATGGAGAGGTCGCCTTCGCCGAAGTAGGCCAGTTGCAAAATTTTCTCCCGGTCCTGGCACATCTTCAGGGCATTTCGCACCCGCACATCGGTCCAAGGGTCTATATCAACGCGCATGCGCAAGATGAGGGCCTGGGCGGTGCTGGCCGGATAAACGCTCAAACCGTCTACGTCTTTCAGGGCTTGCCAATCGCTGGGGCGCGGGTCGTACAGGGAATCAACCTGCCCGGATTGCAAGGCGGCCACTCCGGCATCTTTGTCTGTGGAAACATAGATGATTTTGTCCAGATAAGGCAGGGGGTCTCCGTCTGCCCCGTTGCGCCAGTAATCGGTGCGTCGTTTGAATATCGCACGCTCGCCTTCGGCGTATTCTTCCAGGGTAAAGGCGCCGGTGCCGACCGGCTGTTTGATGATGTCGCCCTCAAAGCCACGGTGCAGGATAATGGCCGGATAGTGGAACAGATGCTCCGGCACGCCAATGTTGGCCGTTTGCAAATGCAGACGGATGTGATAATCATCAACCTTTTCAACATCTTGTATGCCGTTTAAGTAAGAGAGCAACCCCAGCATGGAAGACCCCACATCGGGATTCAGCCATTCGCCAAAGGTAAACATCACATCATCGGTGGTTAGTTCATCGCCATTGTTAAATTTAATGCCTTTGCGTAAAAAGAGGTCCCAGGTTTTTACATCGTCACTGGCGGTCCATTTTTCAAGCAGGTAGGGGCGGGTGATGTTGTCTGAGCCGGTCTCGGACAAATACTCTCCAAACTGGCGCACAACATTGGCCCCTTCCACCCACGAGAGGCGGGCCGGGTGGTCAAGTAACTGGAGCTGCATTGATTTGGTCAGCGTGCCGCCCCGTTTTATTTTACTGCCGGCGGGGGCCGGCGCTTCGGTAGCGGCTGCCTGGGGTGCGGCAGCGGGAGCAGTCGGTTTGGGGGCGCCACACTGGGCGGCGATGGTCGCCACGCCGGCAGACATTCCCAACAGGGTGACAGCCCGCAAAAATTCCCGGCGGGTGATACGTCCTTTTTGCAACTGGGCGTAGGCTTCGGGGATGTAAGGATGGATCTTTGCCATAGCTTTTTTTGAAATGGTAGGCATTTTCCTGATTTCTCCTTCCCTCTGTAGACAAGGGTTTATGATTTTTAGGGTAATTGAACGGGAATTTTGATAAAATGACGGGGCAGGTCTGAGATAATTTTTGCTCGCTAAATTATTATGCGAATATAATCACCTCCTTCCGAAAAACCGAAATTAAAATAATCTCTCTGCAACCCGGTAAATTGCACAAAGTCAGGCAAGAGATTCTATAGGTTGAAAAAATGATATACGTCAGGTGGAAATTTTGCTTATCATAACACAATTTTGTAACGACGCCAAATTTTGAGGAGGGGCAAATAATACCCAAAAAGTGACATTCATCCGGCTTTAACAGGATAAATGTCACTATCATTGTGGGGGCGCGAAGCATACAATAGATGCGTCAAGTAAGAAAATGTAATCAGGTGGATTTGTTTTTTTAATACCGTTGGTATATGATGGATATATCAGTAATTGCGTGCAGATTCTTCACACATCAGGTTGACCGTACATCCGGGAGAGTGGCAATGCCGCAACCGGCAGGGATAATTACAGTTGGTCAGGTCTCCGGGTGCAGTTGTCGATGCAGAGCTGGTACGGTGTCATTCAAGTTGTTGCCGGAAACATAACAGTTCCGGTGGTTTTTGTTTCTTTAAAAAAATTCAGATAACCTGAATTCGGAGATTGCCGTCATTGCGCGTTCAACCCCCTCCCCAACCACCTGTGCCCTCCCCCTGTCAGGGAGAGGGCATGTTTCCCTCCTCAAAGAGGGGGAATTAAGGGGAGAGAGAGGCCGCAACGCCAGGACGAATTCAGGTTAGATCAGGACTGACGCAGTTGCGGTAAATCACGGTGTTTTACCCCCTCCCCGCTTCGCGTCCCCCGATATCGGGGGAGGAGCTAATTCCCCCCGCTTGAGGGCGCGAAGCGGTTTCTTCATCAGGGACTGAGGGGGGTAAAATGTTGCAACTGCGTAAGTCCTATAGATAACTATCCTGAAAGCGCCTTGTTACGCAACAAGGCTTTCACCCCACGGTGATTGGCGATGAAGACCGGTGGCTCGTTGCTGCAACGAGGAGGCCGGCGCTGTCCCGCAACTGTGAGGGGCTGAATTTTCGGCTCCAAAGCCAGACCATCCGCTTTCCGGAAAACAGAAGATGATTCCCCGAGGAGAGGAGCATTGCGCTTGTTGGCAATGCTCCTTTTTTGTTGACTGTTATGGGAACGATACAGGGGTAGAACCCTCTCCAAAGAGGATTTTGTATAAATATATTGACCTTATGTTATTGAAGCGAGGAAAAAAATGACCCAGGATTTAACCACCATTATTTCATCGGCCACCAAAACAGTAGAGATAAGCCGGGCCATGCCCACGGTTATCATTGGCGAGCGCATTAATCCCACCGGGCGCAAGGCGGTACTGGCCGCCTTGAAGGAGGGCAACTTCGATATGGTGCGGCAAGATGCCGTCAACCAGGTGAAAGCCGGCGCGGTTGTGCTGGATGTGAACGCCGGTGTGCCCGGCGTTGACGAACCGGCCCTCATCCAGAAAATGATGGGCATTGTCATGGAAGAAACCGATGTGCCGTTGTGCATCGACACCGCAGACCCCGCCGCTCTTGAGGCCGCCCTTTCGGTTTACAGCGGGAAGGCCCTCATCAACTCCGTCAACGGCGAAGAACGCTCGCTGGAGGCCGTGTTGCCGCTGGTAAAAGAACACGGTGCGGCGGTTATTGGCCTGTGCATGGATGACGACGGTATTCCCGAAACGCCGGAAAAACGGCTGCAAGTGGCCGGCAAAATCATTGAGCGGGCCGGTAAATTGGGCATCGGCCCCGAAGATATTGTCATTGACCCCCTGGCCTTGACCATGGGCGCCGACAGCAGCGCCGGCATACTGGCTATCGAGAGCATCAAACTCATCATCGCAGAATTTGGCGTGAACATCACTATGGGTGCCAGCAACATCTCCTTCGGTATGCCGGACAGAAAATACATCAACTCCACCTTCATTGCCATGGCTATTCTGGCCGGCCTGACCTGCCCCATCACCAACCCGATGGTTGCGCAGGTGTCCATTGCCATCCAGGCCGCAGATCTGGTAATGGGCCGTGATGACTACGGCATGGCCTGGATTAAAGCCTATCGCGCCCGCCAAAAAGCGCTGGAAGCCCAATCATAAAACGACAAGGAGGATGAATGCACTCTACAGACGCAGACAAGGCTTATCGCCGGATAAAAGAGCTGATAATTACCACCAAAATGCCGCCCGGTTCGGTTATTAGAGAGGCCGAACTTATGGAAACTCTGGCATTGGGGCGCACCCCTATTCGGGAAGCGCTGAAGCAACTCCAGTCTGAAAATCTGGTGGTGGTGGCTTCCCGGCGGGGCATGTTTGTGTCTGATGTTGCCATTACGGATTTGCAAAAAATCTACGAAGTGCGGGTAGAGCTGGAAGGGTTGTGTGTGCGGCTGGCGGTGGAACGGGCGGCGTCAATGCAGTTGCAACAATTAAAAAAGGTGATGGCCCGGTATCACACCGGCGACAAACTGAACCATAGCTTCCTGCTAACGCTCGACCGTCAATTTCATCAATTGATAGCCAAGGCCGCCGGCAACCATTTTTTGTATAACGAATTTGAGCTGTTCTACAATCTGTCTCAACGAATTTGGTATCTGGCGGTTGACCGGCTTAATCCCCAGGATGTCGATATTGAAACCCACTTTAAAATATTGGCCGCCATGAAAGCCGGAGACGGCGTTTTGGCCGAACAGTATATGCGCGAACATATCCGGCATTTCCATCAAACTATTAGAAACTATCTATAAAAACCTTATGCGCCACAGGAGGAAATACTCATGAGCGAAGTTTTAGCGGCAATCTCTACATCGGTTATTGAAGGTAATTTGAACGACTGTGTAAAGTTGACCCAGGAAGCATTGGCCGCCGGTATGGCCGCCGATACAATTCTGGACAACGGGTTGATGCCCGGTATGGACTACGTCGGCGTAGAATTTAAAGCCGGCAATATGTTTGTGCCCGAAGTGCTGCGCTCTGCGCGGGCTATGCAAGGGGCTATGGATTTGGTCAGGCCGCTCCTGTCTGCAACCGGCGCCTCCATGACCGGCAAAATCATCCTCGGCACCGTCAAGGGCGATCTGCACGACATCGGCAAGAACCTGGTGGCTATGATGTGCGAAGGCGCGGGCTTTGAAGTGAAAGACCTGGGCAAGAACATTGAACCGGACGCCTTTGTAAAAGCCGTCAAGGAATTTGAGCCGAACATTGTGGGTATGTCGGCCTTGTTGACCACCACCATGCGCTCCATGGAACACACCATCAAGGCCCTGGAAGAAGCCGGCTTGCGCGATAAAGTGAAGGTGATGATTGGCGGCGCGCCCGTGACCCAATCGTTTGCAGACCAAATCGGCGCCGACGGCTACGCCTCTAACGCGGCCTCTGCATCTGAAATGGCCAAGAAATTTGCAAAGGCATAAGAACAATAAAATCCAACCGTGTTGCCAAGAAAGGAGACCTCTTTTATGAGGACAAATTATCGCATAAACTCCGGGGTACGCTTTGAAATGTTCACCCAGGACCAACTGGAAGAACTGTTTTGGGGCGCGCTCCACGTACTGGAATACACCGGGCTGGATGTGATGCACGAAGAAGCCCGGCAGATTTTGAAGAAAGCGGGCGCCTGGGTAGAGGGCACTCGCGTGCGGCTGCCGAACTACCTGGTCAGAAAATCGCTGGAAATGGCCCCCCGCAGCTTTACCCTGTTTGCCCGCGACGGCAATCCCGAAAACGACATCCACATTGGCCCCGGACGGGCGCACTTTGGCCCCGGCCCCACCTGCGTGCAGTTTATCGACATTGAAACCCAGGCGCGCCGGCCCTATCTGAATTCTGACGTGCCGCTGGTGGCTAAAGTGGTCGATGCCCTGCCCAACATTGATTTTTGCGAATCGCTGGGTACGGTCAGCGACGTTCACCATGATTTGGGCGCGTTGTACGAATTTGCGGGTATGTTCCCCAACACCAGCAAGCCGATTGTGGCCTGGTCTTACGATAAATATGATTCGGCGGGCATCCATGAAATTGCCGTGGCCGAAGCCGGGGGGCAGGAAGCCTTTGAACAACGACCCACCTATGTCCACTACTGCGAACCCCTTTCGCCGTTAATCACCACCAGCGAATCGGTGGACAAGCTGCTCTTTGCCGCCACACACCGCATACCCCTTATCTTTACCCCGTGCCCGTTGGCCGGCGGCACCGCGCCCGTCACCGCTGCCGGTATCATCATTCCGGCCGCCGCTGAATCGTGGATGGGGTTGACCATTGCCCAGGCCGTTCAGCCGGGCCTGCCCTTTATTATGGGCGGCGTCCTTTCCGTTATGGATATGAGCGCCATGATTTTGGCTTACGGCGCGCCGGAACTTTCGCTGATGATGGCCGGTATCACTGAACTGGCCCATTACGTTGGCCTGCCCCTGTGGCAAACCGGCGGCTGCACAGATTCAAAAACCTTCGATGCCCAGGCCATGATTGAAGGCTCGCTCTCTTGTTACTTCTCGGCCATGACCGGCGGTGATTTAACCCACGATGTCGGCTACACCGAAAGCGCCATGACCGGCTCGGTCTTTCAACTGGCCGCTATGGATGAAGCAATCGGCTACACCCGGCGCATCACGCGCGGTATTGAGGTGAACGAAGATACATTGGCCGTGGATGTTATCCACAACGTTGGCCCCAACGGACACTATCTTAAAGAAAAACACACCCGCCGTTACTTCAGGTCCGAATTCTGGTATCCGAACCTGCATGACCGCCGCAATTTTGAAGAATGGGAGATGATGGGCCGCACCACCCTGAAAGACCGCACCATCGCCCGCGTACACGATATTCTGGTTACGCACAACCCCTCGTCCATCAAGCCGGAAACAGAACAGGTCATCCGGAAAGTTCTGGCAGAAGCCGAAGCCCGCGTGCGCGCGTAGTGCGCGAGCGTAACTTAATCAATTGAAGACAGGAGAATCGACAATGAGCGCGATTTTGGAACAATTATCAGCCGTCGTCATTGAAGGCGACGAAACCAAATCTCCCGGCCTGGTGCAAAAAGCGCTGGATGAAGGCTTTACCGCCAAGGAAATTCTTGACAACGCTCTGGTTGTAGGTATGACAGAAGTCGGCATCCGCTTCAAACGGGGCGATATGTTTGTGCCGGAAGTGCTGATGTCTGCCGAAGCGATGCAAACCGGCCTGGGCATATTGCGCCCCCTGCTGGCCGCCAGCGGCGCGGAAATGCTGGGCAAAATTGTGATGGGCACCGTCAAGGGCGACCTGCACGACATCGGCAAAAATCTGGTGGGTATGCTGTGCGAAGGCAGCGGCTTTGATGTGATTGACCTGGGTTTTAACGTTGCCCCCGAAAAATTTATAGAGGCCGTCAAACAGCACAAACCCAACATCATCGGTATGTCGGCCTTGTTGACCACCACCATGCGGTCTATGGGGCACACCATCAAGGCTCTGGAAGAGGCCGGCCTGCGCGCCGGCGTGAAGATTATGGTTGGCGGCGCGCCGGTCGACAGAGAATTTGCAGACCGTGTCGGCGCCGACGGCTATGGCTCCAATGCCCCGGCGGGCGCGGACCTGGCCAAGCAACTTATGGGTGCGGCATAATCGTTTAATGATGATGGAGACAGATATGGCGTCACCGCAAAAACTGCCCGTTGTCATCCTGGCTTGCGAGATAATGAAGTCGATGCTGCCTGATTTGCTGCCCGATGGTTTGGTCGACCAGCTCACTTATTTCGATTACGGCCTGCATCGCGTGCCGAACAAACTGACATGGACTCTGCAAGAGGCCATTGACAGCATCGAAACGCCCAGCCTGATTGTGTTGGGCTACGGCCTGTGCGGCAACGGTCTGAACGGCATCAGGGCCAGGCAGCACACCCTGCTTATCCCCAGAGTCGATGATTGCATCGCTATTTTGCTGGGGTCGCATAAAAAATACATGCAGGAGTTTGAGGCCGTGCCCGGAACCTACTATCTCAGCAAAGGCTGGCTGGAATCGGGCAGCCATCCTCTGAAGGAATATCACGAATACGTTGAAAAATACGGCGAAAAAGATGCGGCCTGGGTGATGGATCAGCAATACCGGCACTATGACCGGCTGGCCCTGGTGGCCCACACCCCCGCAGACATAGACAAATATCGCGCCCAGGCCGAAGCCGTGGCTCGCTATTGCGAACAATGGGGCATGCGCTACGAAGAAATCCTCGGCTCTGATGTGTATGTCCGGCGCATGATAGAGGTCATCGCCGCCCTTGAGAAAGCAGACGACGATTTTGTGATTGTGCCGCCCGGTGGCGAAATCCGTCAGGAGCAGTTTATTCGTTAAATTATTTCAGGCTTGATTGATTCGGTCAAGCGTTAAATTGTCAGGAGATTGGATTATGCAAGTTGGAAAGACCAATTACGCGGTGAACGCGACGCCTAAATTGCAGATACTCAGCGAAGGGGAAATTGAGGCTATCTATTACTCTGCCTTGCGCGTTCTGTCTGAAACGGGCGTGAGAGTTTATGATAAGGAAGGCGTGGAATTGGCCTATTCCGGGGGGGCTGTCATTGCAGACACCACCGAAGACAGCAGTCTGGTGAAGATGCCCTCCTGGATGGTTGATAAAGCGCGGGCCACCTTGCCCGAAAGAGTGGTGGTGGTTGGCCCCGGCGAGCGCAAGTATCGCATGGAATTGTACAAAAACCAGGCCTGTTTCGGGGCCGGTTCCGACACCCCTTTTACGCTTGACCCCTACACCGGCGAGCGCCGCCGGGCCACCTACAACGATGTCAGAAACCTGGCGAAAATCGCCCAGGCTTTGCCCAATATTGACTTCCACATGTCGCTGGGCATCACCCAGGATACCGCCGTGGGTACGTATGACCGCTGGCAATACCTGGCCATGCTGGAAGGCACCACCAAGCCCATCAACATTACCGCCGTCGATGTGGAAGGTTTGAAAGACCAGCTTGAAATGGCTTGCATTTTGCTGGGCGGCAAGGATGAATGGAAAAAAGCCCCGGCGTTTTCCCTGTACAATGAGCCGGTTTCACCTCTCAGCCACTCCGAAGAGGTAATTCAAAAGCTGCTCTTCACCGCCGATAACGATATTCCGATGGTTTACACCCCCTGCCCCATGGCCGGCGGCACCGCCCCCACCACCCTGGCCGGTTTGCTGGTGCAAGCCCTGACCGAAAGCCTGTTCGGGATTGTCCTCAGCCAGCTTCGGAAGCCGGGGGCGCAGCTCATCATCGGCGGGCTGCTTTCCAATATGGATATGCAAACCACCGTTATGGCCTACGGCTCGCCGGAAATGGCCCTGCTCAGTGCGGGGTACACCGACATTACCAAATGGCTGCGCGTGCCCATGTACGAAACGGCCGGCTGCTCCGACGCAAAACTTTTCGATGAGCAAGCCGCCATGGAAGCGACCATCAACATCGCCACCGCCGCCCTCATCGGCGGCAACATGATTCACGATGTGGGCTACATCGAATCCGGCCTGACCAGTTCGCCCGATATGCTGGTGGCCTCGGACGAGATTATCGACATGGTGAAACGCATTATGCGCGGCATCCCCGTCACCGACGACACCAAAGCCCTGCAAGTGCTGGACGACGTTGGCCCCGGCGGTCACTTCCTTGACCAGGACCACACCTTCGAGCGGTTTAAAACCGAAATCTGGCGGCCCGGATTGCTTGACCGCAACGTGTTTGAGAACTGGGAAATGTTCGGCAGTAAAACGTACCAGGACCGCGTCCATGAGCGGGTCATCGAAATTCTGGAAGCCGAAACAGAACCCTTGCTTGATGAAAAAATGTACAGGGAATTGCATCGAATTTGTGAGCTGGCCGATGCCCGCCACAAGGGCGAAGAGCTTGATATGCAGATGTTTGTGTAAAGCGAATCTCCGCAGGGGCGCGATGCGTCGCGCCCTTGCGGCCAAGCCTCCGCAGGGGCGGCTCGCGAACC
>JAJRUC010000462.1 GCA_024278015.1 Chloroflexota bacterium | reverse complement strand
TTGCATGCCGTAGCAAATGCCCAATACCGGCTTGCCGCTTTGCAGAATGTGGGCCGGGAGTTGAGGCGCGTTTGCCGCGTAAACCGAGGCCGGGCCGCCGGACAGGATGAAGCCGGGCGGGTTCAGGGCCTTGATTTGGGCGGCGGGCGCATCAAAAGGGAGCAACTCGCAATAAACCTCCAGCTCTCGCACGCGACGGGCAATCAGTTGGCTGTACTGCGACCCAAAGTCTAAAATGACAATGGCGCGGCGTTGGCTCACGGAGAGACTCCCTCGGCAAAAATAATTTCGGTGTCGGTCATTTTTTCGATGACGGCCAATGAGCGGACGTGCAGCCCTTCGGCTTGCAGCATGGCTCGCCCCCCTTCAAACGATTTTTCGATGACAGCCCCCACGCCGATGACTTCGGCCCCGGCAGAGCGGGCCAGTTTAACCAGGGCCATGATGGTGTTTCCGCTGGCTAAAAAATCGTCCACAATCAGCACCTTGTCCTCCGGCCCCAAAAACTCCGGCGAGACCATCAGATACACTTCGCCCCCTTTGGTGTGCGAAGGGGCGGTGGTCATCAGGACATGGGTGGGCATAGTGACGGGTTTGCTTTTGCGGGCGTAGGTTACTTTTACGCCCAGCGCCAGGGCGGTCATCAAGGCGGGCGCAATGCCGGAGATTTCGGCGGTGAGAATTTTGTTGATGCCCATTGCCCCAAAATGGGCCGCCAGCGCGCCGCCGATAGCCAGCATCATGGCCGGGTCAACCTGATGGTTGATGAAGCTGTCTACCTTAAGGATACCGCCCCCCAGATTTTGGCCTTCGGTTAAAATACGTTCTTTCAAGGCTTGCATCACACCCTCCCTTTATACGAAAATATTGTACCACACTTTTATGTCAATGTCGAGTGTGACGTTATGGTAAATTGGAGGGAGTCATCCTGAATTTTGCAACTTTTTTTGTGGGGCGGGTTATTGTATACTATGCTCATGGATAATGAACGTCTTGAATGGCTCCCTCTTTCACCACCCAAAGCCGAAGAGACCCTGCCCGCCGGGGAGCCGGAGGCGACCTGCCCCCGTTGCGGTTGGCCCTTGTCCGGCGCAGCGGCCGGCTGTTCCCACTGCGGCCGGCTGCCCGCCGGGCCGCTCATCCCCGCCGATGCCCCCGCCGTCGAATTGCCGGCCCGCACCACTGAAACCCCTGCTCCCCCCGAAACACGGTCCGATAGCCGCCCTGCCGTCCCGGACGGGCCGCAATGGTACAATCTTCGCCTGCAAGCCGAGCAATTGGGCGCAAGTGGCGGGTTCAGCCGCCTGATTTGTCTGGATGATATATTCATCGACCAGTATGCCTATCAGCTTGAAACGGCGCTGCACGTTTTGCGAGATATGGGGGGCCGCGCTTTGCTGGCCGATGAAGTGGGCCTGGGCAAAACCATTGAGGCGGGTATCATCCTTAAAGAGTTGATTGAACGGGGCTTGATTGACAATGCCCTGATTATTGTGCCCGCCCCGCTGACCCGGCAATGGCAGGCCGAAATGCAACACAAGTTCAACGAAACATTCACCGTCCTGGAATCCCTGTCGCAATTGCCTCCGCCCCCCGTCGCCGGGCAACCCGCTGTTTTGCCGCGCGGCGCGCGCTGGATTGTTTCGCTCAGCCGGGCCAGGTCGGCGCAGTGGGCAACGCGCTTGCCGGCCTTTGAATATGATATGCTCATCATTGATGAGGCCCACAAGCTCAAAAATCACCGCACGCGAGCCTATCAGTTCGTCAACCGGCTTCGCAAGCGATACGTGTTGATGTTGACGGCCACCCCGGTGCATAATCATCTGCTGGAGTTGTACAATCTGGTCACAATTTTGCGGCCCGGCCATTTGGGCACGCGCCGGGCGTTTAAGCGCACCTTTGTGGCCGCCCGCAGAACTGCCCGTCGTCCGTCTCGTCGCACGGTGTACAGCAGCCAATATGTACCCGGTTATTTGAGGCAAAGCAAAGAAAAACGGACGCAGGCGCAAAAAGACGGTTGGCCCGGCCTGAACGTGCTTCAGCGTTTTGATGATTATCAAGCCTTCTGTGACCATTATTCCGGCAACCGCAAGCCGCCCGCGCCGGCGGCCCGGCGCGAGATTGAGTCGCTGCTGACCGCCGGGTACAAACTGGTTGAGTTTGAGAGCATCGAGTGTCCGGTTTGGCCCCGGCGGCGGAAGGTCGATTTTGTGTGCCGCCTCAAATTGAACGCCGGCGCATCGACAGCGCCCCTTGCCCCCCGGCCCCGCCAGTTGACCCCGAAAAATACCTTCGCCCTGCGAACATTATTGCGCGAGGTTATGGTACGCAACCGGCGCAGCAGCGTTGGCGTGCGCCTGCCCGCCAGAGAAGCGGCCGTCTATCATTTAAACTTGTCTCCGCCGGAACGCCGCCTGTACAATGGCGTGACGGCCTACATCCGGCAAACATTGGCTTTATTGCGACAGGACGACGCGCAGCGCCAACGGGCCGGGGCCATGCGGTTGCGGCTGGCCACCTTGCAGCGCCAACTTTGTTCCACGCCACAGGCGGCAGCGCGCGGATTGGCCGCGCTGCTGCAACGCGAGCCAAACCCCCACCTGGCAGATTACCTGACCCTGGCCCGCAGTATTGCCGAAGGGCGCAAGGTGGATGCCGTGCGCGTAATTTTATCGCAATATCCGGGCAAGATGTTGATTTTTACCGATTATCTGGCCTCGATGCGTACCCTTGACGCCGCCCTGACTGCCGCCGGCCATAAAACCGTGCTGTTTCACGGCGGGCTGTCGTCGCTGGAGCGTTTTGAAGCCGTCCGCGCCTTCCGACGTTCAGCCCGGGTGATGATTAGCACCCGCTCCGGCGGCGAAGGGCACAACCTGCAATTTTGCCGCCAGCTCATTAATTTTGACCTGCCCTGGAATCCGATGCGCATCGAACAGCGCATTGGCCGTATCCACCGCCTGGGCCAAAAAGAAACTGTCCGCATTTTTAACCTGTCCCTGACCAATACCATCGAAGCCACCATTTTAGATGTGCTGGCCCGCAAAATCCGGATGTTTGAATTGGTCATCGGTGAAGTCGATTTGATTCTGGGTGATCTGGGCGATGAGCGCGGGTTCGAAGCCCACATTTACGATATGTGGGCCGGCAGCCAGTCCGAGGCCGAATTTTTGCAAAATCTGACCGCCCTGGAAACCTTGCTGGAGCAGGCGCAGCAGACGTACACCCAAATTCGGGCCACCTCAGACGAGCTTTCGGATTTGCTGGGAGTTTGGCGATGACCCAATCTGCAAACAGGCTGCGTACATTTGCCATCGACTTTTTTACGCATTTTGGGGCAGACGTTTACCCCGATGAATTGGACGTGCTGGTTGCGCTGCCGCCGTCGCTGGCGGATACTTTCGGCAAGCCGCGCCTGTACCTGACCTTTGCCGATGAAGAGGCGGGGGCAGACCGGGAGCTTTCGCCCCAACAGGATTTACTGTCTTACGGCAGCCGCATTTTCGACCGGATGATGGCGCTGCTGGCCGGGCGCGGCCAGCAGGCGCAATTCAGCTTGCCGGCGCGCCGACCCCTGTCCCTTTTGCCGCTCCTCAACCCGGCTGCACCGCCTGCGGCGCAAAACACGATTGAATCTCAATTTGAAACAAACGATGTCCCGTTTTTTGTGTTCCATTTCCGGGCGAGTTATGTGTGGACGGAGAAGGAAGAAGCGTTGTTGACGGTGGTGGTTGACGCAGCGGGGCAGCTTCGGCCCGAAAAGGCGGAATTTTTGCGAAACGGGTCGTTGCCGGTGGCGGATGATGCGCCTGGGCCGCTTGATTCGGACGCGCTGCACCGGATGTTTCATTGCGCCCAAACAGAAGCCCGCCGGCAGGTTGAAGCCCGGGCCGATGCCCTGGAAACGGACATTCGGGCGCGCTTGCAGACAATTGCGGGCCGCTTGACGGGCTTTTACCGTCAACTGGTGGCCGAACTTGAAGATGACGCCGGCGCGGCTGATGTTCGGCGGGAACTGGAGCGCGACCTTCAGCGTAAAATGGCCGATGAACTGGAACGCCACCAGTTACGGATTACGCTGTTGCCGGTGAGCTACGCCGTGGCCCGGCTGCCGATGGCTTATTATCGTTGGCAGTTGACGGCGCAGTCCGGGCAGTCGGCGCAACTGTTTTTGCAAAGAGACCTTTTTTCCGGCCAAATTGAACACTTTCGGTGCGAAACGTGCGGCCGGGAACTTGACGCTATCGTCGCGGCGGCGGATGCCCCGCCGGATGGATTGTGCCGGGCGGCCTGCCCCTTGCGGCAAAAATCGGTGGGGTGGGCCTTTTGGCGGCTGGTCGGCCTGCCGGTAAAATCGGCGGATGCGCCCGTTTCGGCCGGTATCCGGGCGGCCCGTTACCAGTGGCGGCAGATGATTATGCCGGGCCGGACGCTGTTTGTCGGCGCGCGCCCCGGCCTGCCGGTGGTTCGTCGATTTTGGCCGCGAGTACTCATTATCGAATACCCACACAAGCGCATCGTTTGGCGGCAACAATGGGGCCGCTGGCGGCAAATATCCCCCAAATCCTGATTTTCGTTCTCCAGATTCCCCGATTTTCCCCATTTTACGGAAGTTTTACGCAATTTGCACGGTATTTTTACGTAGTTTGCACGAAGCGTTTGCGCTCTTTGCCTTCATTTACTGATATACTCAAGGTAAGTTGAGCAGTTTCCACATTGACGTATCGTCTTGATGGAGGAACCCATGCACATTACAGCCAAACCAGTTCGCAAACACCTTGTCATTTTTGTTTTAACGATGGTTTTTCTGTTGGGCGTGGTCAGTGTGTCTGCCGCCGGCAGCCCTCACACGGGTATTGCTTCCAACCCGAATGATTGCGCCACGTGCCACCGCACCAATTCAACAACCGGCTCGCCGGCGCTGCTGGCTCAGGATGTTTATACGTTGTGTATGTCGTGTCACGGCTCCGGCACCGGGGCCAATACCAACGTGGCCGACGGCGTTTATTTTTCCGGCGGCGATGATTTGACCGGCAACCAGAATATCGGCGCGGCCCACACTCCGGACGGCGCCGCTTTGCTGGGCGGCGGGTTTGTGAGCTACAAGGGGCAACCGGTTACATCGGCCCATAATTCAATGGGCAATGTCTCCGAGGCGTGGGGCAATGGCGCGGCGCGCGGCGCAAAATCAGCGTTGACGCAAGCTGTCACGTGTACCAGTTGCCACAACCCGCACGGCTCCAACAATTATCGTATGTTGCGCGAAACCATCAACGGCCACGCCGTATCGGTGCAACAGGTAGACGAGGGCGCGGCCAAGGATTTTGATACCGAACAGTGGGGCGCGGGTGTAGACAGCCTGTGCGCGGCCTGCCACGGAACATACGATGTTACGTCGGCGGGGGCCGGCAGCGATGCGGCGATGGTTTCTTCCGGCGGCTACACCCATCGGGTGGGCATGTCGTTTGACGACGGCGGCAACGTGAACCCGGAAACTGTCGGCTTTGAGGGTTATCATTTACCCCTGGCCCAAAGTGGAAATGGCGATTTGGTGGCCTGCATGACCTGCCATCTGCCGCACGGCACAGCGGCCACTATGAGCGATGACCGGGACAGCACCTTGCTTCGGCTGGATAACGGCGGCGTGTGCCAGGTGTGTCATCAAAAACAAGCGGGATAATCGAAACAAAAAAGGCGACGGGCCGAAGATGTGTCCGTCGCCTTTCTGGTGTTGAAAGGATTACTGCCGGTTGATGAAATCGCGTAAATTGTCGTGGCAGGCTGCGCAGGGTTGGGTGGTGGGTTGGTAGGTGGGGTGGGCGAAGGGCGTGGCTCCCGCTGCCGGCGGCACATCGGTAGCCGAAGGGGGGGGCGTGGCCGTGGCGGTTGCTGTCTCTGTGGCCTGAAGTATGGGCGTGGGCGTGGTCTGGGCCGCCGTGTCTTGCGCCTGGTTCAGCATTTGATGCGACATGCGGGTGGGCGTGCCCCAAACAATTTTCGGCGTATCGGTTGGTTGGGGGCCGGCCCGTTTGGCAGTTGGGGTGTTGGTGGCGGGCTGCAACGGCCCGCCACTGGTTTTGTCCACAAATACCAGATACCCCAGCGCGCTCAGGGCGATGACAGCCCCCACAATTAAAACAGAAACGGCGATGATGGCCCCCTGCACAAAGCCGGGCCGGTCAAAAAGTTTCATTTTGGCCTGACCGCCTATTTTTTATGACAATCCTGGCATACGCCCCGGTTTTCGATGCGCAACAGGGCGCTGTCGTTGGTGGGGTCTACGGTAGCCATAGCGGTCATTGCCGTGTTGGTGCCGTGCGCGTAATGGCATGTGCCGCAGAAAACCTGGTCGTTGCCGTTGGCGCCGTCGCCGGCGGGGTCTTCCAGCGGCGAACTGGTTGAAAGCCCGCCCAGGGTCATGTTCGTTTTGTGGCGATAGCGGGTCAGCAAGCCTTTGCCGTCTTCGGCGTTGAACGGCTGCACTGAAACTTCCTGATGATAGGTGAAGTGGCAGCCGGTACACCAGTCGCCCAGGCCCAGGCGGTAATTGGCCGAGGTGTAGTTGGGCGCGTAGCCTGGCTGGTCGGGGGTTTGGCCGCCCGGCTCATTGGATGTGACCAGAACGTAGCCGTTGCTATCGGTTTGCTGGGGGCTGCTTGGGTGCATACGTTGTTGCAGCAAACGATAGTTGGCCCCGCCGTGGGGGTCGTGGCAACTGGTGCAGGTTAGCGGCATAGTCACGTTTTGCCCGCGCCCCGGATAACTGCCCACCGCGCCGGGGCTAATGCCCCATGTCGGCGCGCCCGGCCACACCAGGCCGGAGTCAGAGTTGTGGCAGCCGGCGCAATCGTAGGTGCTGCTCCATGTGGTGCCGCTGCCCCAGGCGTTTTGCAAGGTGCCGTTAAAACTGTGCGATGAGGTGGCCGGTTGGCCCTGATAGTTGACAAACCCGCCCCCCAGTAAATTGCCGCCGCCGCCGTATTGCCCGTCGATGACGTTGGTGGCGGCCCCGGTGGCCCCGCTGCCGTGGCAGGTCAGGCACAGGTTGGGCACGCTGTCGATGAGCAATTTGGCCGCCTGGGCCGTGTGCGCCCGGTGACAGCCGGCGCAAGCAGCGGTGAGGGCGTTGTAGCTGCCGTGCGGGCCGCTGTTCGCCAGGGCGCTGCCGCCGCTGAAGGCAATGCTCAAAAGCAGCAGGCCAATCAAGGTAAAGAAAAAGATAGTCC
>JAJRUC010000461.1 GCA_024278015.1 Chloroflexota bacterium | reverse complement strand
CTCCCCGCTTCGCGTCCCCCGAAATCGGGGGTGGAGCTAACTTCCCCCTCGTGAGGGAGGATTGAGGGTTTCTTGCCGCGATGTCTCCATATATCCTTCACGGTAGAGCTGGCTTCCCCCCTCGTGAGGGGGGACTGAGGGGGGTAAAATAGGTCAAGTGCGTAACATCACTTACTTAACCGCACCTGATTTTAAACCGATGAATACCAAGCCGCTGAAGCTGTTATTAATAGAAGACAACGCCTATGATGTGAAAGTTATCCGGCTGATGCTTGCCCCACAGCGCGAGGAATTGCTTTTCGATTTTTGTGCGGCAGAATCGTTGGCGGAGGGGCTGGTACAGTTGGCTGAACATCCGGCGGATGTGGCGCTGCTGGATTTGAATTTGCCCGATAGCGTCGGTCTGGAAACGTTTCGTCAAGTGTACAAGGCGTTTCCCCATACGCCCATTATTATCATCAGCGGGACCGATGATTTGACGCTGGCGGTGCAGGCCGTGCAATTGGGGGCGCAAGATTATCTGCTGAAGGGTGAGATGAGCCGCAACCTGCTGGTGCGGGCTATTCATCATGCGGTTGAGCGCCATTCTATTTTGCAGAAGCTGAACCGGCGCACGCAGGACCTGGCCGAAAGTGAGGCGCGGTGGCGTATGATAACCGCCAAAAGCGCTGATGGTATCGCCATTGTAGATGCGGACGGCGGCGTGCGATTCGCCAATCCTGCCGCCGTGCGCATCCTGAACCTTGCCGGTATTCCCGCGCCCAACCGGGTATTTCCGCATCCGCTGCCGTTGGACAACACTGCCGAAATGACGTTGCCGGCCGGCGATGATAGCGCTGCCGTCACGGTAGAAACGGATACCGTGCCCATTGAGTGGGGGGAAACTCCGGCGTTTTTGGTCATTCTGCGCGACATCACCGTCCGCAAACACGTGGAAATTGAACTTCAGCGCGCCAAAGATACGCTGGAAAGTGTGGTCAAGGCCCGCACTTCGGAGCTGAAAAAGGCGAATCAATACTTGCTTGACCAGATATCCGAGCGGCGGCGGACGCAACGGGCGCTGAATCGCGCCCTGACCGAAGCGGAGCAGGCCCGCGACCACATTGACGCTATTTTAGGTTCGGTGGCGGACGGGTTGCTGGTGACCGATACCCACAATCGGGTGGTGATGATGAACCAGGCCGCCGAAAATATTTTGAGCATATATTTAAGCGAGGTTATTGATCAGCCGATAGATTTTGTTTTTGACAACGAGGTCTTGAGAAACCGCATTACCTTGACCCTGGCCGAAAATCGGCACGGTTATCAGTTTGATTTTTCGGTGCCGTCGCTATTGGCTCAATTAACGGGCAAAAACAAAAAACCGCAGATTATTCGGGCCAGAACCGCCATCATCAGAGATAAATTGCACCAACCGAGCGGGGTGCTGACAATTATGTACGATGTGACGTATGAGCGTGAATTGGACCGCTTGAAGAGCGAGTTTATCTCAACTGCGGCGCATGAATTCCGGACTCCGCTCACTACCATTCAGGGGTTTTCTGAAATTTTGCTGGCCAGAGATGACCTTACAGCCGAGGCGCGAAGAAAATATTTAACGTACATCAATAATCAGGCGCTCTCGCTGGCCCGTATCATCAATGAAATGCTTGATATTTCGCGTCTGGAATCAAGCCGGAGCTTCCAGCTTTCAAAAGTGCAATGCAATATCGAAGAAACAATTACCGGCGTGGTGGAACGGTTTAAACAGCAGGGTACCCGTCACACCTTCAGAATTGTGCTGGATGAGATGCCCGCCGATTGGGTGGTTGACCGCCCCAAAATTGAACGGGTGCTTGAAAATTTACTCAGCAATGCGGTCAAATATTCACCGGAGGGCGGCCTGATACAAATACGCGGCGAAAGTTACCAGACCTTGCACTCGCCGGTGGTTTATTATCACGTAGCGGTCCAGGACCAGGGAATTGGCATGACTCTGGAGCAAGTTGACCGGATTTTCGACCAGTTTTACCGGGCCGACGCCTCGAATACGGCCCTGGAGGGGATTGGGCTGGGCATGGCCCTGGTTAAACACGTGGTTGAGGCGCACGGCGGCCGGGTTTGGGTTGAAAGCAAGGTAGGAGCCGGCACAACGGCGGCGTTTACTATCCCCTTAACGGGCCAACGGCCGCAGGCAACTCCCTGACATTTTGTTCCTTGTCCCGGATTTGACAAATTGTGTCCAACGCTTATAATTATTGCGTATAATATACCGATATTATATAAACAATGTGATTTATCGGGCGACGATGCGGCGACTTTTCTCTAGGAGGTCGCCTTTCGTCTGTTTTTGTTGTTGGGTTAAGGGGATGATTGCAGAACGCAACGAAGCCATATTGAACCAGTTTGGACAATATCTTACGCATATTGCCTTGTCTCCAAAGACAGTTACCAATTATCTGGCTGATTTACGGGCGTTTGTGCGGTGGGCAGAGCATCGTCGGCCGCAAGGGTTTTTGCTGACCGCCGTTACGCCGGGCCAAATCAGGGCTTACCGCAGTTATTTGCTGGAGGAACAGGGTAGAGCGCCATCAACCATTAATCGCCACTTGCAGGCGCTGAGGAAGTGTTGCGCCTATATTTCGCAGGCCAACCTGGCCTCTCGCAATGCCGCCGCAGAAATTTCGCTGGTCAAGGTTCAACATCAAATTGACCCCGCTCAACTGACCCGAATTAACCTGGAGGCGCTGTTGGCCGCCGCCGACAACGGCCGGGCCTCTATCGCAGCCAGAGACCGGGCCATTTTGCATTTGCTGATGTATGCGGGCCTGCGCGTTACAGAAGTGGTTGAACTGCAAATGGAGGACATCATTTTTGATTATCCGGGCCTGCACCTGACCATCCGCGACAGCCAGGGGGGCGGCCCCAGAGAGATTCCCCTGCCCGACGCGGTGTGCAAGGCCCTGAATGCCTGGATGGTTATCCGCCCCACACCGGGAAAATATCAACAGGTATTTTTGAGTCAGGAAGGCAAGCCGATTTCCGCCCGAACAGTACAGCGTATTGTCAGCCGGTGCGCCAAAGCTTCCGGGCAGCCCGGCATCACCTCTCAGGCGTTGCGGCGGGTATACGCCCTGCACCTGCTGAAAGAATCGAATGATCTGGCGTTGGTTTCCCGGCGGGTGGGCCATAAAAGCCGGAAAATTACCGCCACTTATTTGGGGTTGGCAAAATAAACTGTCACAAATCCACCGTTTATAATTTTTTATTTAACTGAGGAGGTTTCTTTTGGACGTAAAAGACTTTGGCGCATTGCGCATTAGCCTGGCGTCGCCGGAAATAATTCGGAACTGGTCTTATGGCGAAGTGACCAAGCCGGAAACTATCAACTACCGGCGGCTTCGCCCGGAAAAAGACGGGCTGTTCTGTGAGGCAATTTTTGGGCCAACCAAAGACTATCAATGTTATTGCGGCAAATACAAACAAATTCGCTACAAGGGCATTACTTGCGAAAAATGCGGCGTGCTGGTAACGCGCTCTTCGGTGCGCCGGGAACGTATGGGGCATATCGAACTGGCCGCTCCGGTGGCCCACATCTGGTACACCCGCCGGGTGCCGTCGTATTTGGGCTTGTTGCTCGATATTTCTCGCCGTAACCTGGACCGGGTGCTGTATTTTGCCCAATATATCATCACCCGCGTTGATGAACAGGCGCGGGCCAAAGCCTTGAAGCGCCTGGATGATGAAGTGCTGCGAGAGCGAACCCGCCTTGAAAAAACAATTCAGGACCAGGCCGACCAGCAACGCGGCGATATGGACGAAAAAATTGAACACTATCGGGATACGGAACAGACCGTGGTTGAGGGCATTAACGAAGAACAGGCCCGCGCTGTTGAAGAGGTGATGCACGCTGCCCAGGCGATGCAAAGCACCCTGGAAGGCATCGTCGGCAAAAAAGCCCCGGCAGATATGGCCCTGCCCAATTCCGAAACGCTGGTCATCACCGCCGGCGAAGTGGTTTCCGATGAACATCTGAGTCGTCTGAACACGATGGTTGACCATCGGCTTGACGAAATCAAACGTGAATTTGAAGACAAACTTTTAAGAGAGCGGGGCGAGGTTGAAAAGAAAGTTGACCAGCTTCGTCATGAAACCGAAGCCGAAATTGATACCGCGCAAGTCGGCATTGACAGCGAACTGAATCAGCTTGTGCAAAAAGTTGAAGAACAACGTCAGGAATTGCTGGGCATTAAGCAAATGCAATTTTTGAACGAATTGCAGTATCGAGACCTGGAAGAACGGTGGGGCAATATTTTTGAAGCGGGCATGGGCGCCGAGGCCCTGTACGATATTTGCGTTGACCTTGACCTGAAAGACATGGAAAGCGATTTGTACACCGAAATCAAAACCACCCGTTCCAAACAGAAGCTCAAAAAAGCTATTAAACGTCTGAAGGTGGTTGAAAGCCTGTTGCGCAGTAAAAATCGGCCCGAATGGATGATTTTGGTCGTGTTGCCCGTCATTCCGCCGGATTTGCGCCCGATGGTGCAACTGGACGGGGGCCGCTTTGCCACCAGCGACCTGAACGACCTGTATCGACGGGTCATTAATCGCAACAATCGGCTGAAACGCCTGCTTGATTTGGGCGCGCCGGATGTGATTGTGCGTAATGAAAAACGGATGCTTCAGGAAGCCGTTGACTCGCTGATTGACAACAGCACGCGGGGCAAGGCGGTTTCTTCCCGGGGGCGGCGCGAGCTGAAAAGCCTGAGCGATATGCTCAAGGGCAAACAGGGCCGCTTTCGACGCAACCTGCTGGGCAAACGGGTGGACTATTCCGGCCGGTCTGTGATTGTGGTGGGGCCGCAACTGGAATTGCACCAGGCCGGGCTGCCCAAAGAAATGGCCCTGGAACTGTTCCGCCCCTTCGTCATTCAAAAACTGGTGGAATATAATTACGCCAACAACGTAAAGGGCGCGCGTCGTTTTTTGGAACAGCGCCATCCTGAAGTGTGGGAAGTGCTGGAAGAAGTCATTCACACTCGCCCCGTGTTGCTGAACCGCGCCCCCACCCTGCACCGGCTGGGTATTCAGGCCTTTGAACCGATGCTGGTAGAAGGCAGCGCCATTCACCTGCATCCGTTGGTCTGTTCTGCCTTTAACGCCGATTTTGACGGCGACCAGATGGCCGTTCACGTGCCGTTGAGCAACAAGGCCGTCAAGGAATCACGCGAGTTGATGTTAGCCAGCAAAAACCTGCTGCTGCCCGCCAACTCCGAGCCGATTGTGGGTTCAACCAAAGATATGGTGCTGGGCATTTATTACATGACAATGGAAGACCGCGTTCACCATAACGGCGAAGGCAAAATTTTCGGCAACTTCGATGAACTCTCTTTGGCCTATGCCCTGGGCAAGGTTGACATTCACGCCCATATCAGACTGAAGAATATTGACACCGCCTTCCCCCCGGAAGAGACGCCGTACATCGAAACCACCGTGGGCCGGGCCATGTTCAACGAGATTTTGCCGCCGGCGCTTCGATTTATTTATAACAAGCCGATGACCAAAGGCGATTTAAAAGATATTATCGGCCTGTCGTTTACCCGGTTGGGGGTTGAACCTACCGCCAAAATAGCGAATGATATCAAGTCAATCGGCTTTAAATTTGCCACCATTTCCGGGACAACCATTGCCATTGCCGATATTAATATCCCGGCGGCGAAGAAAGACATTCTGGAACACACCTCGGCCGAAATCGCCAAAATCGAAAAACAATTCCGGCGAGGGTTGATTACGTCCAACGAGCAGTACATTCGCACCGTTGAATTGTGGACCAAAGCTACCGACGACGTGACCAAAGCCGTGGGCGAAGCCATCGCCGAAGACAGCCCCATTCGTATTATGGCGGAATCCGGAGCGACAAAAGGGGGATTCACGCCCATTCGGCAATTGGCCGGTATGCGCGGCTTAATGGCCGACCCCAGCGGGCGCATCATCCCCCTGCCCATCCGTTCCAACTTCCGCGAGGGGTTGACCGCTCTGGAATACTTTATCTCTACCCACGGCGCGCGCAAAGGGCTGGCCGATACCGCCCTGCGCACCGCCGATGCCGGCTACCTGACCCGCCGTTTGGTTGACGTGGCCCAGGAGATGATTATCAACGAAATCGATTGCGGAACAAGGCAGGGCCTTGATGCGGAGCGGGCAGACGACGGCAAGCTGTCGCCCGTTTTCAAAGACAAAACAATGGGGCGCGTTGTGGTTGAAGATGTACTGCACCCCAAAACAGGCGAAGTCCTT
>JAJRUC010000460.1 GCA_024278015.1 Chloroflexota bacterium | reverse complement strand
CGACACTCAACTTCAACGGCGCGGACGTGTTCACCTACACCGTCAGCGATGAAACCGCGTTGGTTGGTTCGGCCACCATCACCGTGAGCGTGACCGCAGTCAACGACAGCCCGGTTATCACGGCCGGCAACGCCGTCAGCGTGACCATGAGCGAAGACAGCGCCCCCACCCCGTTTGACCTGACCCTGCGCGCCCTTGACGTGGATAACGATGCGCTGACGTGGACGGTTTCCGTTTCGGCGGCGCACGGCACAGCCGCCATCAGCGGCACAACGGGCATCAGCGCCACGGCGGCGGCCATCGCCTACACGCCCACCCTTAATTTCAACGGGGTGGATACCTTCACCGTGCAGGTGTCGGATGGGGCGTTGACCGACACTATTGTGGTGAGCGTGACTGTTGAGCCGGTGGCCGATGTGCCGGTGGTTATCGACGGCAACATCATTACCGCTACCATGAGCGAAGACGGCGCTCCCACGCCCTTCGCCCTGATTTTGAACGCCGGAGACGTGGACGGTGACTCCATCGGCTGGACAATCTCCAGCCCGGCGGGGCAGGGTACGGCGGCCATCAGCCATACCTGGGGCGTCAGCAACACCATCGCTGCCATTGCCTACACGCCCACCCTCAACTACCACGGCCCGGACAGCTTCGGCGTGCAAGTGAGCGACGGCGGCCTGACCAAAGCCGTGACCGTCAGCGTGACCATTGAGCCGGTGAACGACGCGCCGGTCATGACCGTTGGCGATACCATTACCGTGACCATGAGCGAGGACGGCAGCCCCACGCCCTTTGCGCTGGCTTTGGCCGCCCTTGACGTGGATAACGATGCGCTGACCTGGACTATTCCGGTTACGGCGGGGCATGGCGCGGCGGCCGTTGCCGGCACGGTGGGCATCAGCGCCACCGGGGCGAGCATAGCCTACACCCCCACCCTCAATTACAATGGAAATGACAGTTTCAGCGTGCAGGTTTCGGACGGCGCCTTGACAGCCACCACCGTGGTCAGCATCGCGGTGCAGCCGGTGAACGACGCGCCCGTCGCCGGCGATGATACGCTGGTGGCCCTGCGCGGGGGCGATGGTGAAATCACCATCCTCAGCGATACCCCGGCGGACACGTTGTTGACCCCGCCCGGCGGTGGCGCGGCGGCGCTGAACGTGTTGGCCAACGATACCGACATCGACAGCGCGGCCCTGTATGTGGGGGCCGTGGGCAGCAGCCCCAACGCCGGGCTGGCGATAGACGGCTCGCAGTGGGGCATTGTCTACACCCCCAATTTCGATTTCGTCGGCAGCGATACCTTCACCTACACTGTCACCGATGGCGGCGGTCTGGCCGACACGGGCGTTGTCAGCGTGACCGTGGTCAACGGGGCCGGGGGCGGCGTGCCCGGCGACACCTTTGTGGCTACCGCCAACAACGCCGACGGCACAATCATCGTCACCGTAGAGGTGCCCGCCGACGCCTCGCCAACCGGCGACACCCTGGCGATTGTCTTCCGGCAAGTCGATACGCCCGGCAGTTTACCCGATGGCTTCCAGTTTGCCGGCTTCGCCTTCACACTGGATGCTTATATCGACGGGGCGGTCACCTCGCCGTACACCTTCACTACGCCCATCACCCTGACCATTGATTACAGCCACAGTTCCGCCGCCGGTTCTCAGGGCGAAAGCGGGCTGATGGTGCAATACTGGGACGGCAGCCAGTGGCAAAGCGACGGCATCGCCCTTGTGTGGCGGGATACGGCCCAACACCGGCTGACAATCACCCTCGGCCACCTGACCGAATTTGCGCTCTTTGCGCCGCAGTATCGAATTTATTTACCATTGGTAGTAAAATAGTTTCGTGAAATATTCCGTAGGGGCGGCTCGCGAGCCGCCCTTACACGCCCGTTTTTTCAGCGAAAAATACACGTATCTATACAGGGGTGTCATTGCGAAGCCCGTAGGGCTGAAGCAATCCCTGCTGTTCAACCCGGAGATTGCTTCGCTTCGTTCGCAATGACATTTGTTACACTGATGGCTGTATAGATACAAATACACTTTCATAAAAAATCCCGAGGGATGATGATGGCTCACAAGAAAAAAATTCGGAAATTGGGGGCGGCTATCGTTGCTGGAATAGCCCTAACCCTTGCGATACTGTTGGGGATGGGGCAAACGATTCGCGTGCAAGCTGCCGGTCCCATCACCGTCAACACCGCCGCCGATGAACTCAACACCAATGGCAACTGCTCCCTGCGGGAAGCCATCCAAGCCGCAAATACCGATGCCGCCGTGGATGCTTGCGCGGCAGGCAGCGGCGCGGATGTCATCACCTTCAGTCTGACCACCCCGGCGGTCATCACCCTGACGCTGGGTGAGTTGACCATTTCCGTTGAGCCGCTGACCATCACCGGCCCCGGCGCAACGCTGTTGACCATCGACGGCAACAATGCCGGGCGGGTATTCAATATCACCAGCGATGTATTGGCTTCCATTTCCGGCATTAAAATCGAACACGGCAATACCACCGGCGATGGCGGCGGCTTGCTCAGCGTGGGCGATGTGGTTTTGGCCGATATGATTTTTAAAGAGAACCGCTCCGGCGACGACGGCGGGGCCATTAACGTGCAGGGCCAATTGACCATGACCAACACCGATGTGCTGAGCAATATCTCGGCGGGCTTTGGCGGCGGCGTCAACACGCTGTTTGACCCGGTGCGGCTCACCGGCGGGCGCCTTGAAAATAATGTGGCCGGCAGTTGGGCCGGCGGGCTGTACGCCAACGGCCCGCTGACCATCAGCGGCACGCAGTTTATCAGCAACACGGCCCAGACCTACAGTGGGGCCATCTTCGCCTGGCAAGTGATGACCGCCACCAACGCCCGGTTTGAGCGGAATACCGCTCAAAACCTTGATGTGGGCGGGGTGTTTGTATTTAAAGATGCCGTGCTGACCGCTACCCGGTTCATCAGCAATACGGCCGAAAAACGCACCGGCGCGCTCTTTGTGCGCGGCGCTGCCCGTATTTTCGGCGGGGCATTCATTGGCAATGAAGCCCGGGACGGCACCGCCGGGGCGCTTAATGTTGATGGCGTGCTGGAGATAGACGGCGCTCAATTTACGGGCAACACGGCCACCGGCGACGGCGGCGCGTTGTGGTATGCGCTGGATACCATCCGCATTACCAACGCGGTTTTTGCCCAAAACCGGGCCGGTGGCAACGGCGGGGCCATTGAGGTTCAAACCTCGCTCATTCTGACCGGCACCGATTTTTTGAGCAACACGGCGACGGGGCAGGGGGGAGCGGTGAATACCTCAGGGGCAGCGGCGACCTTCAGCGGCGGGAAATTTGAGAACAACCGGGCCGGGCTGACGGGTGGGGTGTACGCCACCGGGGCGCTGCTCGTTTCCGGCACGCAATTTATCAGCAACAGCTCGCAATTGTTCGGCGGGGCGATTCTGGCCTGGCAGGATGCCGCCGTCACCAACGCCCGCTTCGAGCGCAACACGGCCCGCGATTACAATGTGGGGGCGCTGTATGTGGGCGGCAATCTGCAACTGACCGGCACCGATTTTATCAGCAATACCGCCGGACAGCGTTATGGCGCGGTGTG
>JAJRUC010000459.1 GCA_024278015.1 Chloroflexota bacterium | reverse complement strand
TGTCATCAACGCTTGTCCCGGTTCCGGCTCGCTGCGGCCCGATTATGACCGCGATACAGCGAACAACTTGCTCACGGCCCCCATCTGTCACCTGACCGAATTTGCTATGGCAAGCGCATCGGGCGGCCTTCAATACGTTTATTTACCGTTGATTCAGAAGTAGCTTGTTTACCCCTCTCCCTGACCCTCTCCCCGCTGGAGAGAGGAGAATTGCGCCCTCCCCCTTTCAGGGGGAGGGCTGGGGAGGGGGTCATCTCCCCGCCTCCCGGTCTTCGGCGGCTTGCAGGACGGCCGCAATTTTCTCTGCCGCGCCTGCCGGCACGGAGGGCGCCGGGTGAGTCTCCACAATGCGGCGCAACTTGGCCCGCGCGCGGTCTGACATACTCAACCCGCCTTCGGCATCCCAACTGTGCCAGTCGTTGCGGTCCATCAAGGTCGGGTTCCAGATTTCGGTCCGGCAGCGATTGGCCGTTTCGTCGGCGGTCATAAATTCACCGCCGGGACCAACTTCATCAATCAAATCAAGCATCAAGGTATCGTCGCTCACTTCAATGCCGCGCAAAATCCGTTTGGTCATGGCGATGATTTCATCGCTCATCACCAGCATTTCCAGCGACCCGATGTCGGCGCAATCCAGAAAACCAATATCGTGGATGAGAGTTGAGCCGCTCAAGGCAGACAGCAGGATGCTCATAGTGCTTTCGATGGCCGCTTGCGTATCGACGGTCTTCGCCTCGGAGACGCCGCCGGTTCCCATGCAGGGCACCCCCAAATAGCGGGAAATATCGGCCATAGCCGCGCCGTACAGGCTGGATTCCGGGCCGCCGTAGGCCGGGCGAGCGGTACGCAAGTCCATCGGCTGCACTGCCCCGCCGATGCACACCGGCGCGCCCCGTTTTTTTAGCTGCGCCAGTGTCAGGCCGGTCAGCGCCCCGGTCAAATAGATGACCAGCCCGCTTGCGCCGGTGATGGGCGCGGTGGTTCCCAAACAGCTACCGCCGATGTAAATATTGGGGATGTCGTGTTCGGCGGCCCAGAGCATACCGGCTGTGTCTTCATCCTGCAGCACCAACGGCGCCAAAAAAGTGGAGAAAAGACCGAAGAACGGATAACGACGCAGCGCAGTTTCACTGCCGGCCATCGCCACGGCAATTTGATACATGTCAGAGATGCTTTCCACGGTATAGCCCCAGCCGATTACCGGCTTGGTGGTGTTGGTGACCATCTCGGCAAACTCGTACACCGAAGCCAGACGGTCGTTCACATCGCCAATTAAACTCAACGACATGACATAATCGATATTATCCAGCGCGTCGCACACGCGGGCTGTGGTGGCGGGGTCTCCTTGCCGGGCCGTCCGCCGTTCGCCGGTGAGGGGGTTGATGAAGTAGGTACTGGAGGGGCCGGGGCCAAAATACACCCGGTCCGGCACAATGTGCAGCCGGTGTTTTCTGTCGCGGCTCCACAGCGAAAACGAGCGCGGCGCGGCGGCAAGGGCATCCTGAATGACGTGCGGCGGAATACGCGCCCGTTCCCCTTCAATACGCGCGCCGGCGGCGGCCAGCAGGTCTCTGGCTTCGGCGTTCAGCACGTCGATGCCGGTTCGGTGCAAAACATCCAGCGTGGCCTGATACAGTCTTTCAAGCTGATGGTCGGACAATACTCTGAATTGGGGGGTTTGATGGGTGTGAGAGTTGGCGTTCATACAATTGCGGCTCCTTTGCAAGTAGCGTTTGGCCGTCAGCGGTCAGCTTTTGCGGCCGGACCGACCGCTGACCGCCGGCAGCTATTAATTATTTTCGTTTGCCCAGTCGCCAAAAATCGCCCTGTTCCTGAATGACCCGGTCCAGAATAATTTTGTGCGCCCCGGTAATTTCGGCCAGCATTGCCTGCCGGGCCGCATCTTCGTCGCGGGCGCGCAGGGCGTTGACGATGCGGGCGTGTAATTGCTGCATCTCCGGCCCGGCCCGGCACATCACTATGAACGGGGCCAGCTTGTCGTGCAAGCGGCCCAGCATGGCCGCCAGGGCCTGATTGCCGGTGGCCTCTGCAATTCGGCAATGGAACATCCGGTTTTCAGCGGTATAACGGGCGTACGATTCGTCATCGTCGCCGGTGTAGCCGGTGGAAACAGTTTCCAGGGCGACCAGTTGCTCTTCGGTAATCTGCCCGACGGCCCGCTCAACGGCGGCCACCTCCAGAATCTCGCGCAAATTCAGCAAATCCCGCAATTGTTTCAGGGTCAGACACGTCACCAGATAGCCGGAATGGGGCTTAATCGTCACCAACCCTTCCTGATTGAGCATTTGCAGCGCTTCGCGCACCGGGGTAACGCTGGTTCCGTACTGCCGGCTGATGCGCCGGATGTCGATTTTTTGGCCGGGCTGGCGGTGGCCCATAATAATCGACCGCCGCAGTTCCGTATAAATTTTGCCTTTCAGCGTATTCTTGCTAATTATGGCGGGTATAGCCCCTCTCGGTTTACGGTTTACGATTTACGGTTTACGATTTACGATTTACGGCGAATTTTAGCACAAGGTATATTTCAAGTCAAGGATAATGCAAATCATATTACAAATGAATATATTTATTTTGTTGATAAAAATATTATTTTTGACACCAACCGGGTTGTATGCTATATTCGGACCAATAATCCGGCGATTGGAAATTCGCGCAATCGTCACTCTCCAAATTCCAAAAACCATTATCGGGAGGCCAATTGATGATAGAGACACACGGTTCGACAATGAGCAGCACCCATCACGCCCGCCTGGGGCCGCAGGAACGCCAAAAAATCCACGCCGCCACCCTCGAAATTCTGGAGCGCATCGGCATCGACGTTCACAGCGACAAAGCGCGCGAAATTCTGGTGCGGGGCGGGGCTACCGCCGCCGGCCTGCGGGTGCGCCTGCCCGAATACATGGTCAGCCGCGCCCTGGCTACCGTCCCCCGCCACATGACGCTGTATAATCGCAACGGCCATGCGGCAATTCGGGCCTGGGGCTACAATACCTGCTTTGGCGGCGGCTCAGACTGCCTGAATATTCTGGATCATCGCACCGGCCAACGGCGACGGCCCACCTTGCAAGACATTGAAGACGCAATTCGGTTGCAGGATGCGCTGCCGGAAATTGATTTCGTCATGTCGATGGTGGTGCCCGCAGAGGTTGACCAGCAAATTTACGACCGGTATCAAATGGAAGTGATGCTGAACAACACCACCAAGCCCATCGTCTTTGTCAGCCCGGATTTTGAAGGCTGCGTGGCCGCCACAGATATGTGCGAAGCGGTGGCCGGCGGGGCCGAAGCCTTTCGGCGCCGGCCGTTTGCCGTCTGTTACATCAACGTCACCTCCGGCCTGATTGCCAACGAAGAGGCGCTGCAAAAATGTATGTTCCTGGCCGAAAAAGGGCTGCCCATGCTTTACATTCCAATTAACGCCGCCGGAGTCAACTCGCCGGCCACCATAGCAGGTTGTCTGGCCTCAATGACCGCCGGCACGCTGCTGGGCGTGGTGCTTTCGCAACTGGTCAGGCCGGGTACGCCCGTGGCCGTGCCCGGCTGGAGCGGCGGCACCTACAACCTGAAGACACTGGTGGGCAATTACGTTTTGGCCGATGAACAGGGCATTGCCACTGAAATGGGCAAGCACTACAACCTGCCGGTCTTCGGCCTGGGCGGCTCTACCGATTCCAAAGTACTGGACCAGCAGGCCGGTTTTGAAGCCGCCATCAGCCTGACCACGGCCCTGCTTCACGGCGCAAATATCGTTCATGATGTTGGATTTATGGACTCCGGCTTGCAGATTTCATTACAATTGATGACCATCATCGACGATTTCATCGGCTTTTTGCGAGCGGCCACAGCGGGCGTGGTGGTTAATGCTGAAACCCTGGCTCTGGATGTGATTGAAGAACTCGGCCCCACCGGCAATTACCTGGCCCATGACCACACCATGACCCACTACAAAACGCCGTACTACTCCGCCCTGGCCGATAAAGGCGTTTACGCCCAGTGGCTGGAGAACGGCGGCTCCAGCATCGAACAGCGGGCCGCCGCCAAAATTGACCGCATTCTGGCAACGCATCAGCCGCAACCCCTGTCCGCAGAGGTACAGCAACAACTAAAGGACATCATCGCCCGCGAGAAAACATGGAGCGATAATCGGAACGATAGTTGAGTTAAAAACCTGGGTTCGGGATAAGAAAAAATATGCCAAAACACGGCAAAACAGTCCACAGATGGACCTATACTCAACCGCGTCATAAAATAACAGTAACTACTCAGGCATCAGAGATAAAGTTACCAACTAGAGCGGCTTTGCCATTTTTTACCCCCCTCAATCCCCCCGTTGACGGGGGGAAGTGTTACATTCTCCCCCCTCACGAGGGGGGAGTTACGCGAAGCGGTTGCTTCATCAGAGGGGGGGTGAGTGGTTACAAATAACATGGATTTGCAGGAATGCGCCGGTTTTTGCAGGGACGACTCTTGTGGTCGCCCAAATTCGGGCTGAAACACAGGGCAACCACAAGGGTTGTCCCTACCCCGAACTAACATATATCAGTGAAAAACCATGTTCGTTTGTGACGCAGTTGAGTATAACGTCACCAGGTTTTGCCTGATTTGTTGTTTTTCACTCATCGGGCGCGGGGAATTTGTCGGGGTCAACATACCGGGTTGTCTGGGAGGATTGTCTATGCGTATTAATACTATTCGCCATGCAATGGCGCGCGCGGCCTTTATTTCGGCGATGGCCCTGGGGCTGTTGCTGCCGGCTTTGCTGGCTTTGGGGTGGGGGGCCATCCGGCCCGTTTCGGCGGCGGGGCCAACCATCATCAACAGCGACATCACCACCGACACCACCTGGCTTGCCGCCGATTCGCCCTACCGGGTGACCACTACCACGGTGTCTATTTTCGGCGGCGCGGTGCTAACCATTGAACCGGGGGTGCGGGTTGAGTTTGACAACGGCGCCCAGATGCAGGTGCAGGATGGTCGGTTAATTGCCATTGGCACGGCGGCTCAGCCGATAACCTTCACCGCCATCACTTCCAGCCCCGTGCGCGGCAGTTGGGATGGCATCAGCCTTAATTCGCTGACCAGCACCATCGAATATGTTTTGATGGAGTATGTCCACGGCGGTATTCAGGTGAATAACAGCGGGCTGGCTTCTGTGTATATTATGAGCAATACCATCCGCTACGCCGATTTGGGGGGCGTTACCGGCGGGCCGGAAGATTCAATTATCGCTTACAATCATATTTACAGCTCGAATATCGGTATTAATATTCGGGGGGGAACAGTCGATGTCCGCCAAAATACCATCCACGATATTGATGGGGCATGTATCAAACTCCGCGACAGCGCCGGTTTCGGCTCAACCAGTGTCACCGCCGACGGCAACCGGCTGTTCAATTGCGGACAGGAAGCCATCTGGCTGGATGGCTCTACGAATTTGGGCGTTACCAATAACTTGTTCAATAATGTTATTACCAATGCCAATACCACCGGCGCGGGGGTGGGCGCAATTTATGTGAATAATCAGGTGGGGGCGATTATTACCGGCAACCTGGTGTACAATATGCCGCCGGCCGGCAGCGGTCTGGTTTTTATGTGGAATCAGGCCTTTGCCCACAGCACTATTATGCAGAGCAACCTGTTTTGCGTCGATGGGCAGTACGAGCTGGAGAATCGTTCTACCATTGCGCAGGGGGCGTTGACCGCCGACGGCAACTGGCTGGGGCGCAATGTGCCGCCGCCCGTCACCGAAATTGGCGAAGTGCCGGGCGTGATTAATTACACCCCGGCCATCACCCTGGCTGCCATCCCCACCGATGCCGCCCTGCCCGCCGACGGCGTAGCCACCACCACTGTCACCATCCGTATGAATGACGGGGCCGGGCATGTGACGCCCCCCGGCACGCGGAACGTCAACCTGACCACCGACGTGGGTTCGCTGGATGCGTCCAGCGTTACGCTTGATGCCAACGGGCTGGCGACCGTCACTTTCACCGCTCCGGCCTCTTTCGGCACGGCCACCATCACCGCCACCGAATTTTGCGGCTATCCGGTCACGGCCACCATCCAGCTTCAGGCCGCCGATGTGGCTATCAGCAAACGGGCCGCCATCTCTCAGGTGACGCCCGGCGGGCTGAT